>CAYVSF010000154.1:0-6904 GCA_964453775.1 uncultured Bacteroidales bacterium | reverse complement strand
GGCATGGGGTGCCAGCCTTTATGATCGTAAACCGCGGGTTTGGGAAACCACTGGCTGATCATGTAGGTGCCTTGCATATGTCCCATCCGTGACATGTAGGCTGGAGGCAACTTCACATAAAAAGGGGTGATGATGGTTATTGTTGACCCCGGATTTAGTTTTTGGGGAAGAAAAACTTTGCAAATATCATTGTGCTCCTCATCGTATTCCCACACCAGTTTTTTTCCATTGCTTCTAAAATCGAGGGAATCGATATAGCCTCTCGATCGGGGATGCTTGAACATGGTGCTGTTTTCCGGTATGTTTTTTTGTCTGGCAAGTGCCGTTTCCTGGTTGCTGTAGGCATTGGGCCATACATGAAAGTAAATATATTCCAGGTCATCGGGGGAGTTGTTGATGTATTCTATCTCCGCACGGGCATGCAAGCTATGTGCTGTATCATTGAGGGAGACGGAGATCTTGTAGTTTACTTCCTGTTGAAAGTAGTTTTGGCCCTGAATCGTTATGGCAAAAAATAACAATGCCGCTGTGGTTAATAGCAATTTTTTCATGTTGATATGGGAATTTGAAAATAAAGTTGGCAAAAATATATATTTCTGCCAACTTTTTTTCGAAAAAGATCTGTTGTTGCTTAAAGAATCTTCTTCCCGAAAATCCCCTTTTATATTAAATCCTTTGCTTCATCGGGCATCCAGTGGGCCGGTTTTCCGTCCCATTTTATGTTACAACCGATGGGGTTGGTCAGCGGCTTGCTGATTTCTGTGCCACTCAGATGCTCTTCCAGGGCCTCTTCCAGATCGAAACTTGTGGCTTTAAGTGGATCCTTGGGGTTATCAATAGCTCTTCCGGTATAGATAAGTTCTCTTTTTTCATTGAACACAAAGAAATGGGGTGTTCTAAGGGCACCATAGGCTCTTGCCACATCCTGTTTTTGATCATGCAGGTATACCCAGGGGAAATTGTATTGTTCCATTCTCCGTTGCATATTGATGAAACTGTCTGTGGGGTAGGTGTTGGCGCTATTCGAATTGATCCCAACAAATTGGACTCCCCTGGATTGGTAAGCCAAAGCGATTTTGCGAGTTGATTCATCCGAGCCAATAACATAGGGGCAATGATTACAGGTGAAAAAGATGACCAGGACGGGAGCTTTAAAATCCTGCAATGCATAATTTTTTTCATCAGTAGCCGGTAGTTTAAAATCCGGAGCTTTCTGTTTTATTTTCAATGTATAAGCCATAATATAATCTACTAACCATGATATATCAGTTTTTGTTTATTGATATTTTCATAGGGGAAACTTTTCTTTCCGGGTCTTATTTTCGTATTAGATCAATAATCCTAATTTAAACCTTATGAATTTTAGAAGAACCTTACTCGTTATTACAGGATTTATTACCCTAACATCCTGTCAGGTTAAAACAGTAGAAGAACAGCAACCAATCTTGCAATGGGAGTTTCCAACAGAAGGTCAACTAGTTGCTTCACCAATAGTAGATAAAAATGCAGTATTTATTGGAAGTGGAGATAGCAGTTTTTATGCTATTAGCAAGAGCGAAGGAGAGCTGTTGTGGAAATACAATACTGCAGGAAAGGTTCGTTCTACAGCTGCCCTGGCTTCGGGTATCCTTGTTTTTATGAGTGATGATGGCGTGTTGCATGCTTTAGACAGGGATTCTGGTGAAAAGATTTGGACGTTTCAAACGGCTGGTGAAAAGAAAAAGGACATCTGGGATTATTATTTATCCTCCCCTAAAATCAGAAATAATAAAGTGTATGTGGGAAGTGGAGCCGGTGTGTTCTATGCCCTCGATTTGTTGAGCGGAGAAGAGATTTTTTCCTTTCAGGCCGGGGGAATTATTCATTCCAGCCCGGTGATAAAGGACGGAAAAGCCTATTTTGGATCTTATGATGGCTATTTTTACGCGCTGGACGCTCTAAGCGGGAAGTTGATTTGGAAGTTTAAAGCAGTTGGTGACACCTATTTCCCAAAAGGAGCGATTCAAAATGATGCTGTTTTTGTGGACAATAAGCTTGTAGTTGGGAGTCGCGATTTTAATATCTATGCCCTGGACGCCGAAAAAGGATTTGCGCACTGGAACATGAAAGAGAAAGGAAGCTGGGTGGTGAGTCCTGTTAAAGCTGCAGGCGATACTATTTTTGCCGGAACAAGTGATAGTCACAGATTATTGGCAATGGGAGCAAAGCGGGGACAGGTAATCTGGACCACCAACTTCCCATTGAATATTTTTGGAGGTGTAGCTATTGACCAGAATCATGTATTTGTCGGTTGTCTTGATGGTAAGTTTTATATGCTGGACAGAACTACCGGTGAAATAAGTTGGCATTTTACATCAGAACCTAATTCTAAGTACCGTAAAAAACTATTGGATGAGAACAATAAATTGCGTGAAGATTTAGCCGAGGTTTACGATAATGATTTTTATGCTATCTATGAAGATATGCTAAAAATGGGAGGTTTCTTGGCTACCCCGCTTATTTCAGGTGATGCAATTATCACAGCCAGCACCAATGGAAATGTGTATTGTTTTTCTTATGCCGGACAGGTCACTGGTTGATCATTTCAATCCATATATTTCCCCTGTTTGTTCATGCAACAAGCAGATGCAGAAAAGCCAGATTGCCTTATCGCAACCTGGCTTTATCCTTGAATGGAACCTTAAAAAAATCAATCTTCAGTGAAAAGTTGGATTGCTAGTCCAGTAGAATTGCATTAAAAAGCAATTTATAGCTTGCCGGAGTTGAAGCTCTAAATTGAGGGTTGAAGGAATAGAAGACGAACTGTCCCTTTCCTTTTTTAACCCATACCATTGCCGGTTGATTCTCCAACAATTCTTCATTTTCGGCAAATCCGCTAAGTAAAATATTCTCCTCTGCAAAGCTTGCGATAACTCTCCTATCCATGTCGAAATAGGGAATACTGGTGGCAAGCACAGGGCTGTTCCGGTGGAAAACACCGCTAAACTCGGGCATTCCATAGCTTAACGGATGATTTGGCTTCAGCTGGATTCGCAAGAAGGAACCTGCGATATCCAGGCCTTTTTTTCTAAAATCGGAACTTCTGTCGGTAATGGGCAGGCTGAATTCATTTTTTTCTTCTTTTTCCCCAATAGATTGCGTTCCTGTAAAAAGATCGATGGAATTCCTCCAGCTGATAATTTTTCCACCTTCATTGGCAAATTTCAGCACCTTCTCCAGACCTTCTTTGCCCATTCCTTTTGCATATTCTGGTGGGTACTGACTAACATAATAGCTATTTCCGTATCCGTATTTCCCCTGAAGTAGTACCGATTTGTTTTCATCCGGAAAAATGATAAGGTCGAATTGTGAAAGATCGGTCGTTTTAATATCAGCAGGGCGAAGTAATTTGAATGGAATATGGTAGCTGTCCATTACGAACCTGGTCCATCCGGCATCCATATCGTGGAACCAGCTCTCAACCAGTGCTATTTGTGGCATTTGAAGTTCTTTCATCCCGCTTTCTGGTAACTCTATCAGGAAATCAGCTTTTGTTTTTTTTAATTTTACCAATGCTTCAGAATCTTTTTTCTTTTCGATGATGAAACTTCCTGCAGGATATGTTGTACCCTGAAAGCTTTGGTCTTTTGTGGTCCTGTACACGGGAATACCTTGTTGCATGGCTTCAAATGCCATTCTGTAACTTCCGTTTTCATTGGCTGAAACAGCTATTCCTTTATAACTTTCAGGTATTTTGTTGTTTAGGCTGAAGGGAAAATTAAGGGCATTGTATTTGATGTTTTTTTCCGGTATCTTTTGCTTGATGCAAATGGCCTCTACCCCCTTATGCAAGGGCAGGGACCAGCTGGTAATATCATAAGGCCGTATCATTTCGCCACCCGGGGTGTAATGTCTTTCCGGGAATTTCTGATTTTCCATTACTTCTTTGATAAAGGCACGGTAAGGTTGAGCCAGCGGGATGACAATATCGCCAATAGCATATTTTTTATTCTTTATGGTAAGCGGTTGATCCAGTGCATACACTTCCACACCATGTTCGTGCATCAGGTTTACCAGGTCGACCAGTTCGCCGGGGTCGTGCTGTTCAAGGGGCATGATGTAATAGTAAGGTGCCTCATTGCGTCCTCTTTCTACTTCCTTTTTGGTGAGGTTGTTTCTAAAAAGCAGGATTTCGTCCTTATGCGTAGCTGCTGTCTGCAGGTAGGAAAGGGTAGACACCCGTTCGTATTCGACGATATCTGACAATCTCCAATATCCCCCCGGCCATGGATCCACCATGTTGATGCTTTTTTCGTATTCCCCCATGCCCTTTCCCCTGGCATTAAGTTCATTGGGTTCGATATATACCGGGGTGGCTAATTTTACACTGGCACATTCGGTGAGCATTCCTATAACTCCTTTCCAGATGCAGGTTTCGGTGGCTCCCGGCCAGTAATCATCAAAGAGGTAGTTGTGTGAAACACCTTTTAGACCCTCCTTGGTCATTTGTGTAACAGCCCTGGAACCAAAAATCTTGATCCAGTTCCACAAACCGGCATCAATATTTTCGGCAATGGGATCATGAGGCGGTGAAACGAAGTAACGGGGGCCTGTAGAACCCATCTGGTGTTTTTCCACCATCACCTGTGGAAACCACTCTGTATTGTAGATAGCAGCAATGGCTTTTGTATCGCTTTGCGAGAGGGTAACGAAATCCCGGTTGTTATCATGGCCGATATATTCATGATAGAGACCCGGCATGCTGCTGCCTTCGTATTTTGTTCCCTTATATTTATTATAGTGATGAACGATCATGTCCATTCCGTCGGGGTTGTGGTTAGGCACCATCATGTACACCACATCTTTCAACGATTTTTTGATATTTTCATCTTGCGTGGTGAGCAATTCGTAAGCAATGTTTGGAGCTGCCTGGGCTGGGCCCACCTCGCTGGAGTGCATGCTAAGGGTAAACAGGAAGAATACTTTTCCTTTGGCCACCAGTTCCTTTTGTTTTTCTTCGTTTAAGTTGGGGTTTAGCGCCAGTTCCCTGTTGATATCCTTGAGTTCATCAAGCTGCGAGATATTTGCGGGTGTAGAGATAAATGCCAAATACATGTCCCTTCCCTGGGGCGAAGTGCCAATCTTTCTCATTTCCATCATGTCTGAAGCCTTATCCAGTTTTTGCAGGTAGCTGATGAGGGCTTCATAATTAAAAAGATTTCTATCGGAACCCGGAACAAAGCCAAAATGAGATTCTGGTGTGGGCAGCACCTCTTGTGCCTGTAGTGGCTTTAGTCCGGCTAGTGTAAAACCCAGCAGGAGTAAGAGACCTGTTTTTAAAGCTTGAAAGGTATTGTTTTTCATGACAGTTGAATTAGGGTTAGTAGAATAGTAATTTGATCCCCAAAAGCAGTAAAGGTTTAACTTTTTGTATTTAATGAGTATGCAGCTTTCTGATTATAAGTTGCTCTCTTTAGGATCAATAAAGTTAAAAGATAAGCTGATAAGCGTAAACAATAATTCATTTTATCTGTTTTACAACAAATTTGGATTTATGCAAAGAGTGATCGTTTTGTTTTTGTTTTTATTCATGATTACGTCTGCTCATGGGCAGGTGTCTGACAATTATCCTGTTTATGATTTTGATGGTTTTGAAGAGGCTTATCTGAAAAATGGATCGGATAGTTTATATGTGATTAATTTCTGGGCCACCTGGTGTGCACCATGTGTAGAAGAAATGCCTGCATTTAGAAAAGCACAGGAGACATTTAAAGATGAAAAGGTGCGATTTGTCTTAGCCAGTCTTGATTTTGGTAGAAATGTTGAGGGCCGGGTAAAGACCTTTGCCAGGCGTCATAAGCTGAAAGCGGAGATTGTAATACTGGATGATCCGGACAGCAATTCATGGATTAACAGGGTGGATCCCAGTTGGTCGGGCGCCTTGCCTGCTACCATAATGTTTAAGGGAGATCAAAAAAGTTTTTATGAGCAAGCCTTCCACTATGAGGAACTGTTGCGCGAAATCAGAAATAATTTAAAACCTTAATTATTCACAAAAACTAAAAATTATGAAACGAGTATTGCTAGTTTTCTCTGTTCTGCTGATTTCATCTTTAGTGATGGCCCAGGATGGTTTAAAGGTAGGAGATAAAGCTCCCGATTTTGAATTAAAGAATGTAGACATGGAAATGGTGAGTCTGTATGATTATTCTCCGGCAGAAAAAGGAGCCGTTGTTATTTTTACCTGCAACCATTGTCCTTATGCAATCGCTTATGAGGAACGTATCATTGAAATCGATAAGATGTATCGTTCAAAAGGCTATCCGGTAATAGCGGTAAATCCGAATGATCCAAAGCTTGTGCCCGAAGATTCCTTTGAAAAAATGCAGGAAAGAGCCGAAGAAAAGAACTATCCTTTTCCCTACCTGATTGATGAAACCCAGGAAGTGTATAAGGAATATGGTGCAAAACGGACGCCACATGTATACCTCCTGAAAAAGAAAGATGGGAAGTTTATGGTAGCCTATATCGGAACCATTGATGATAATTACAAAGAAGCCGATAAAGTAGAAAAGAAGTACCTGGCCAATGCGATTGATGCATTGCTCGCAGGATCAACGCCCGATCCTGATTTTACCAAAGCCATAGGGTGCACCATAAAAGATGAAAATTACAAGAAATAGTTTTCTGGATTATTAATGATCTATTTTTAGTTTCAATTTGCACCTTGAAGCCTGCAATGAGTTTTTCATTGCAGGCTTCTTTTTTGGGAATTTTGTTCTTTATTCGTGCATGAAAATCCTTTTTATTAATTTTACTGCAGAAAAATAAGTTAACGTGCAGACCTCAATTTTTTCAGATTTTCTTCTACCCGCTTCATTGTCTGTTATAATGATAGGCATGGGAATGTCTTTGGAAAGACGGG
>CAYVSF010000153.1:0-6919 GCA_964453775.1 uncultured Bacteroidales bacterium | reverse complement strand
AGAAATACCAGATTAATTCAGCATGGGTATCATCGGCATTATATTCTCACGATAATTCTTTTCACAGCCGCTTTTTTATGGTACCAGGCATATATCACGAGAGATTGGGTGCTGTCAAGCGGGATAACGCTGCAACCATTTTATATAACCGGTCTGGTCTTGATAATTGCCCTGTCAGCACTTCAAAGCGCTGTTGCAAAATCGCGAATGACCACCATCATTGCCATGGGCGTGGCAGGCTATGGATTATCCCTGATATACCTTTACTACAGCGCAATTGATTTGGCGATTACGCAAATTGTAGTAGAGACCCTCACCCTGGTGATGTTTGTGTTGATTTTGCAGCGCCTGCCACTCTTTGCTAATTTATCGTCCCGGCTGACCAAAATTCGTGATCTGGGAATTGCGCTGCTTTTTGGAAGTGTCATGACCTTATTCGCGCTGAAAGCAGTTAACGTTGATTTTCAATATCCCATTTCCGATTATTATTTAGAAAATAGCGCCCTTAAAGCTTATGGCGAAAATGTGGTAAATGTGATTTTGGTCGATTTTAGGGCTTTGGATACTCTGGGAGAAGTGACGGTAATTGGCATTGCTGCACTTGGAGTTTATGTCCTGTTAAGAAAAAAAATAACGAAACCATGAATTCGGTAATTCTACAAATAGCATCGAAATATGTACGTGCACTGCTATTAATTTTTGCACTTATAGTGCTGTTTCGGGGGCATAATCACCCCGGTGGAGGTTTTATTGGTGGCATGCTGGCAGGCCTGTCGGTAGCCTATCGTGGTTTTGCCTACCAGCAGGAAGAGGTGCGTAATAATACAAAAATTCAACCTGAGTATTACATCGCCTTTGGGTTCTTCTTGATTTTGGTAAGTATGGTACCTTCCTTAATTATGGGGCATGATTTAATGACGGGCGAATGGTTGAAGCTGAATACCTTTTTGGGCCAAATAAAACTGGGAACACCCCTGATCTTTGATGTGGGCGTATTTTCTGCCGTGATTGGAGTAACAATACTATTTATGTTTTCACTAAACAGGCAAAATTTATGGAAGTAATACTGGCGATACTGGTGGGCATTTTGTATACGGTGGGCATCTACATGTTGCTGCGCAGAAGCATTTTGAAATTTATCATCGGTATAATTTTTATGAGCAATGCAACGAATCTGCTTGTTTTTCTGGCCGCCGGCATTATTCCCGGAAACCCGGCTTTTGTGAAGGAGCAAGCCGATAATCTGCACCAGGTAGCTGATCCGCTTCCCCAGGCGCTGGTGCTTACAGCTATTGTTATCGGACTGGGAATTGTTGTTTTTACCCTGGCCCTGAAATTTAAATTCTTCAGCCGTACGGGAACAGATGATTTGGACCAACTACAAAAAACAGATGAATAGCCTATGACAGCAGTTGCTTTACCCATAATGATACCTCTGTTTTTGATTATCCTGCTTATCGTTATTCGCAGTGATAAGCTGGCCCGGTGGATTGGAATTTTAGGCAGTGCTGCCTTGCTTGTTGTATCCATTTGGCTGCTGGTGCAGGTTAGCCGCAACGATGTGTTGGTCCTTTACATGGGTGGATGGGCCGCCCCTTACGGAATAACCCTGGTCGTCGACTATTTGAGCGGCCTCATGTTGGTGGTGTCTTCTTTTATCGTCTTTACCATTTCTATTTATGCCTATCGCTTTGTTCCTTTCTCGCATAAGAAGATGAAATTTTATATTTTCTTCTTTTCTCTTGTAATGGGAGTGAACGGGGCTTTTATTACCGGGGATGTTTTTAATCTTTATGTTTGGTTTGAGGTTATGCTAATGTCTTCCTTTGTTCTTATCACACTTGAAAGTACAAAGGAACAGTTGGAGGGTGGCATTAAATACATGGCGCTTAATCTCATTGGTTCCCTGTTGTTTCTTGCCGGTTTGGGACTCTTATACGGGAAAACCGGCACGTTGAACATGGCCCATTTGGCAGAAATCCTTAAAAACGACCAGCAGGCCCTCCTGATGAATTCATCAGCCGCACTGTTTTTTGTGGCTTTTGGGATTAAAGCTGCCGTTTTTCCGCTGTTTTTTTGGCTGCCATCCTCGTATCATACCCCGAATATAACAATAACTTCCCTCTTCGCAGGATTACTTACAAAGGTAGGAGTGTATGCATTAATACGCTTTTTTACGCTTTTCTTCGTTCAAGATCAGGATTTTTGGCATCAGTTGCTCTTAATAGTGGCCGGTTTCACCATGGTTATAGGAGGCATGGCAGCTTCCACCTACTATGAAACACGTAAAATATTGTCCTATCATATTATCAGTCAGATTGGTTACATGATCATGGGACTTGGTATCTTTACCCCCTTGGCCATTGCAGGAGCCATATTTTTTACCCTTCATAATATGCTGGCAAAAACCAATACATTTTTGGTGGCAGGACTCATTAATAAAGTAAAAGGCAGCTATCAGCTTAAAGATGTGGGTGGTTTGTATAAAGAACGACCCTTTTTAGCCCTGCTATTCATTATTCCTGCTTTTGCCCTTGGAGGAATTCCTCCTTTGTCGGGGTTTTTTGCAAAATTTGTATTGATTAAGGCAGGCTTTGAAAATGGAAATTATCTGATCACTGCTGTTGCTTTACTGACAGGTATGCTTACCTTGTTTTCCATGTTAAAAATTTGGAACGAAGCCTTTTTAAAGAAACCGGAGAAAGGGGACGAGAAAAAATCAGAAATGATACAACTGAAATTTTCCGAGCTTCTCCCCCCTGTTTTATTAGGATTGGCAGTGATATTCATGGGTGTTTTTGCATTTTATGTTTTTGATTTCACCCTTAAAGCAGGAAATCAATTGATTGATCCTTCGTTGTACATTCAAAAAGTGCTGGGCTTATGAAGATTATCCTAAAAATACTTTATGCATTTGAGTTTGTAGGGTTTTACCTGGCAAAACTTGTAGAGGCCAATTTTTACATTGCCTGGGATATTCTTACCCCCGGAATGAAATCAACGCCGGGCCTTATTGAATTTCCGCTTACTATTAAATCGGAACTGGGAATGCTGTTGTTTTCTAATCTGGTTTCGATGACACCGGGAACTTTAAGCGTGGATATTTATGATGACAAATCTTTTTGCCTCATCCATATTCTATACCTGACGGATGAAGAAAAGGTGATTCGGGAGCTGACGAGAATTGAAAAAAAAATTAAACGAATAGCGAACTGATATGGAATATGATTTTTTAAGCGTTGCTGTAATTATTGCATTTGCAATCTTGATTTTGGCCTTTGGGCTTGCCTTTATTCGTTTGATAAAAGGGCCTACCGTGAACGACAGAGTAGCTGCAATGGATTTGGTAGCTTCCCTGATGATGGCATTTGTCCTCTTATATAGTTTGATGATAGACCAAACCAAGTATTTTGATATTGTGATTATCGTTTCGTTGGTTGCTTTTATTGGAACGGTAGGAGTTAGCAGTTATTTAAAACAAAAAGGATGATGGAACTAGTAATTGGGATACTTATTCTTGTGGGTGCTTTTTTTATGCTGATTTCGGCTTTGGGAATTCTTCGATTTAAGGATCTGTTTAGCCGGATGCATGCTTCAACCAAGGCCACCTCTTTTGGCCTGCTATTGCTAATTATAGGGGTGAGTCTCTATTTTAATATTTGGTCGGTTTACCTGAAATCGATATTGATAATCATATTTATTTATCTTACGGCCCCACTTGCCGCCCACTCACTTGCAAAATCTTTCCTGGAAAGCAAAAAGAGTCGGGAAAGTTAGCAGGCTTTATTTATCAGCTTTCGGATTCTTTTCATCTTTATTTATCCTGATTTTAACATCTGCCTTCTTGATAAGGAAGTAGGTAATTCCCAGCGCTGTAATTATGATGGCCAGGCTTATCAATTCCTGGGTCGTGTACTTCTTAAAATCCCAAACAATCACTTTTCTGGAAATAGCAATAATAGTAACCAGTATGATAAATTCTACATGTACGATATCATTTTTCAAATACGCCTTCACGGTTTCCAGCAGCTCAAGCCCAATTAAAAGCAGGAGAAATAAACTAAAGAGATCCATTAGTCCGTCGGCATCGATAATGAACATGGGTGCCGCAATGATTTTTTCTTTGATTTCCCAGGCTATATCAATGAAAGAAAGGATTAAAATTGTTAACATAATAAGCAATACACCCCAGATGAGTCCCTTCTCTATGTATTTTATTAGCTGTATCATAGTGGTAAATGTTTGATTTTTAAAAAAACTGCTATTCAGTTCTTTAGATACTTAAACAAACATTATTGTTCATTTGTTTAAATATTAAAGAGATGAGATAAACAAAAGTCGCTGAATAAATAAATGTCCTAAACCAGGATATAAGCCTTAAATAAATATGAAGTTGTTACAGCATATACTTGTGGCCACCGATTTTACTGCATCTGCCGATCGTGCTTTAGAAGCTGCTATTATGTTGGCAAAACAGTTTAATTCACGTATTAGTCTTTTGCATGTAATTTCCGGGGATAATCTTTCAGAGAAGATGAGCGCTTTTGTGGAAAAATCGGTGCAGGATCAGTTGGAGACGCTAGCGGCAAAGATAAAGTCTGCACATCTAAGTGTGGGCAAGCTGATTATAGAAAAAGGCGTTCCTTTTGAACGTATTATTCATGTGGCACAGGAAAAGGATGTGAATGTGCTTGTTGCAGGGACCGGAGATAAAAAGGGCGATGAAAATTTTAAGCTGGGAACAACAGTACAGAAACTGGTACGTAAAAGTCATGTGCCGCTGTGGACTGTGAAAGACGAAAACATTCATCCCCTAAAGAAAATAATATGTCCGGTAGATTTTTCCGATGCAGCGAAACGGGCATTGCAAAATGCGATTAACCTGGCCGAAAGATTTGATGCAGAGTTGAAAATAGTACACGTATATACTCCTGTGCATGTTGCCTCTGCACGGTTCCAGAACGACACCAAAGAAGAGAACGATAAACGGCGGGCAGAGCGATATGATGAGTTGAAGAGATTTGCAGATCAGTATAATTTGGATCAGGTAAAAAGCAGCATTAGATTGTTGCAGGGTGAGCCCTATGTGGAAATATTGAAGGAAACCCGTTCTGGTGGCTACGATTTGTTGCTGATGGGAACCACGGGGAAGACTATGTTGAGTAAGCTTCTAATGGGAAGTGTAACAGAAAAGGTAACACGGGAAATCCCCTGCAATTTTATCACTACAAAGGCAAAAAATATTACGGATGATTATTTTGAAAGTAATTTAAAAGGAATTGAGTCCTTACTTCAGACTGCAGCTGTTTATTATGAACATAATGATTTTGATGAGGCCGTGGAAAAATACCTGATCGGGCTAAAACAATATCCCGATAACATTCCTATTTTAAAAGGCTTGATTAAGTCCTATAAATCCCTTGGAAATGAGCAAAGTGCTGACTACTACCGGAGCTATGCACGCAAGGTGATAGAACGCCTCTGGGGACCGGGCTACTTATCGAAAATTGAACTTCCATAAAGCAACAAAAAAGGGTGGCTGATTTGCAGCCACCCTTCTATTATACTTCACTTTCTTCTTAGTTCAAAGCAGGTTCCTTAAGGATTGCTTTAATACTTGTGTTGTTGACCATGTTGTCTGCAATAGGGCATCTTCTTTCGATTTCCTCAAGATAAGCTTCCTTTTCTGCAACAGACATGTCGGCATCAATCTCCACATAGGTTCTGATTTCTGTAAATCCAGCACGTCCTTCTTCGGTTTTACCTAAAAGAAAGTCTTTATCGATATCGGCTTCCAGATCTACGTTGATTGATCGTACACCCAGCCTTTTCTGGTTGGAAATAATTCTTCCGATTGCGCAAATGCACGCGGGTAAAGAGGAAAGAAAAATTTCCATGGGGTTGGGACCTAAATCCTGACCACCGCCGGCCTTGGGCTGATCAATAATAAAGTTGTGTGAACAGTTAACTTCTGTTTTGAATCCTTCTTCAACTTTTGCTCCTAGTTTTATTGTTGTTTTAGCCATAATGCTTAAATTTTTAATTTGGTTTACGGGGACAAAAATATGCACTGTTAATAAATTAACAAATGACATAAAACATATCTATATATGTTAAATAACAGATGTTATATGCAAATTTGTGTATGTGAAACTATGTATGATGCTAAACAGGGAAATAGCTATGTTTTTGCATATGTATTGGGTGCTTAGACTTCTTCGTCTTTTATCATTTAGTTGTATTCCGAATGTTATTTCGACGCCGGCGAAATTGAAGTGATGCTTCGTTTAACCATTATTCTTTATCTTTAGAAGAAGGATTGATGCCTGGCAAGAGTTAAACCATCAAATCTATTTGCCATCTAATTACATATGAATGACCTGTAATCCCTCAAAATCATGAGACATTTTATTTTATCAATTTTCCTGTTGATCTTTTCTTTTAATGTTAGTGCCCAAATCGATTTTATGTATTATTTGGGAAAAGAATGCCCGACTAACCCGGAATTACCTTCTCCCGGCGAACTGTCAGGACACCGTTTTGGTGAGTGGCATTTCTCGCACGACCAGCTTGTGGTTTATTTGAAGTACCTCTCCGGCAAATCGAATAAGGTAAAGATGGTTGAGTATGGCCGTACTTACGAAAACCGGCCTTTGTATCATTTTATCATCTCATCGCCCGAAAATATTGCGAATCTTGATGAAATACGGGATAACCATATAGAATCGATTACTTCAGGAGAGAGCACTGCCAACCCCGATGATGAACCCCTCATTCTTTGGTTGGGATATGGTGTACATGGGAATGAATCGAGTACTACCAATGCATCCATGTTAATGGCCTACTATTTACTGTCATCCGAAGAGGAGCAGATAAAGCAGTTTTTAGATGAAGCGGTGGTTATCATCGATCCCAGTTT
>CAYVSF010000152.1:0-6932 GCA_964453775.1 uncultured Bacteroidales bacterium | reverse complement strand
TAGGTTCTTATTTGATAAATTGTTTTGAAAATTCTACCATAAAACTACTTATTAGATAGCCTTCAAACAAATTCGTTTAAGCAATTTAAAGAGGAAAGCTCATTGGTTTTTTCTTTCATCGTTGGCATTTTTCTTTCTTCTGCATTTTTTTAAGCAAAAATGGTTAATTGAATTGCATTCTATTGCTGTCTTCATGAAATAATTTATATGATTTGCAAACAAGTGATTAGGGTTTTTGTTCTCATATAAATATTGCATCATGTTAAAAATTATTGTCTCACTACTTTTAATGATAGCCATGCAAGATTCTGTTATTGTAGATTTTAAAAGAGAAAGCGATACCAACGATTGGGTTGTAATTAATGACGGTGTAATGGGTGGCAGGTCGCAGGGGGTTTTTTATCTAAGTGATAAGGGTCATGCGGTCTTTAGCGGGCATATTTCATTGCAAAATAATGGTGGTTTTTCATCGGTGCGTTATGCTATGCCTGTGATAAATGTGGAAAAGTTTAGCAAGGTGGTATTGACTATTAAGGGGGATGGTAAGCGTTATCAGTTTCGGATTAAGGCTAATGCGAGCGATTATCATTCTTACATTGCCTATTTTGCTACGAATGGCGATTGGCAGGAGATTACAATACCCTTTAATCAAATGGATCCTTCTTTTCGTGGGGTGAAGGTAAATAAAGCGAATTACGGAGGAACGCAGATGGAAGAAGTGGGTTTTCTAATTGGGAACAAAAAGGAAGAGGATTTTAGCCTGTTCATAGATAAAATATCGCTTGAATAAGCGCCTGCCGATTGATCTTTCTAAAGTTTCTTCTTCTTGGGTTTAGGTGTTCTATTATTTCTGATTTAAATGCCATTACTGGAAATGATGTTTGATGATTAAACGATAGCCCACTAATATCTATCTCATTAACATAAACAAATAAAACATGCGTATGAAGACAATCTTTGTGATTTTGGGGCTTATGTTTTTATTGGGATGTCAGGAAACCATTGACATGCGCCAAAACTATACCATTCCTGAGAAAGATCTAATACCGGAAGGTATCGCCTGGTCTGAAGTAAAGGGCAAGTTTTATTTAAGTAGTATTCACAAGGAAAAAATTATTGAGCTTGATGCTCAAACAGGTATTCATCGTGATTTCATTTCTTCCGGGGCGTATAATTTTCCCTCGGGAGTAGGCTTGCTGGCCGATGATGAATCGGGCTATTTGTATGCTATTGCTAGTTCTACGGCATCTCAAGACATGCGTTCGGGGCTTTTTATATTTCGAATGTCAGATGGTAATTTGGTTGGCACCTATATGACAGATACCCTTCAAAAGCATTTTTTAAACGATTTGGCCCTGGATAAACGGCAAAATGTCTATATTACCGACACCCGGCAAAGCAAAATTATGTTGCTGAAGGCAGGTTCCGACTCGCTGGAAGTGTTTCTGGAAGGTGCGGAGGTGCTTTATCCAAACGGTATTTGTGTATCTCCAAATAGTCGACATTTATATATTGCCTCGCATGTGCATGGTATTCGAATTTTTGATTTGGAGACGAAAGCATTTGTAAATGCCAGGGATACTTCTGGCCTCAGTCGGGGCATTGATGGTCTTAAGTATTATGAGAATAGCTTATTGGCCATTCAAAACGGCTTTAGTGATTCCATAAAACTTCTCCAACTATTTCTAGATGAAGAGGGCGGAAGAGTTACCAGTAGAAAGGTGCTTGCTGTCAATCATTCAAAATTTCATATTCCTACAACTGGGGTTGTTGTACGAGACAAGTACTACTGTATTGCAAATTCACAGCTGCCCCTTCTTAACCAGGAAGAAAATCGGATAAAAGATAAAACAAAACTACAGGAGGTATATATTCTGGCGTTTGATCCTGAAAGAGGATCAGAATAAATATTTCTAAGAAGATGTTTCGATGACAGTTGTTTTGAAATATTTCATCTAATTAAAGCATTCCTTATCGCCCAATAAAATCAGAAATAAAAAAACGACACAAAAAAATGCCGGTATTAAGAACTCATTTATGCCGAAGTACGTATATTTGATTTTGAAAGGTGCCAGTCAAATATAAATATTAGAAGCAAATGAAACGTCTTTTTCTGATAGTCTTTATTTTTATCATAGCAATGGAAGGGAAAGCCCAGTTCGAAGTAGGTTTTCGGTTGGGGTCCGGTGTGGAAGGACAATTGGGCGATACTAAGGACCATTCTTACTTAATGGGGTTTCATTTTGGACTGGCTACCAATTATGAATTTACCGAATATTTCAAGGTGCAGTCGGGATTGGTATATGCTTCAAAAGGGTCTAAACGCCTGATTAATGCGGATTTACTTTCTACTGATGATAACCAGCTTTCTGTACTCCGTTTAAATTATGTGGAATTGCCCATAGATTTTACTTATACCTGGAACCCAGGAGATGAACAATTTGTGATTGTGCTTGGTGGATATGGTGGCTATGGGGTTTTTGGCAGCGTTGAATACAAGCTGAAAGTGGCAGGAACCACAACCACAGAAGTAAATGATGTGGATTTTGTAAAAGATGTGAACGAAGCCGGGGTCTCTTATCCTGCATCAAAATGGGATTTTGGTGTAAATGCCGGCATTGCATACCGTTATTTCGATTTTGAAGTACAGGCCAGTTACAGTTATGGATTTGTCAATACGATGCCTCCCCTGGATGGAATAGAGCCGTTAGGTTCCATAAATAATCATGGCATTCGTATCTCATTATTATACTATATGCATCACTACACTTTATAGTTTTTTAGTAAAATTGTTTTCGATGAATCACAATGAACCCCTTGAAAAACAAATTAAGAAACTGCAAATCCTTGAAGAGCCTGTTCTAACTAAAATACTTAGTTGTTTTACTTACGAAATTATCCATAAAAATAGATTTTTCCTTGAGGCGGGAACCCGGTATCCCAAAATAGGTTTTCTTACAAGTGGGATACTTTGCAGTTTTATTTACAACAGTGAGGGGGAAGAGGTGGTCAAGCATTTTATAGAACCGGAACAGTTTTTTACCGATTTGGAGAGCTACGAGCATGCAAAACCGGCGAAATTAAATATACAGGCAGTAGTTGATTCTACAGTGCTTACCATTACAAAGGATGAGAATCAGCAACTTATTAAGGACTACCCCCAGTGGGAGTTTGTGCTGAAGAATTTTTCTTCGGATGCCCTGAACCGGATGATCCAGATGCAAAATTTCCTGCATTTTGGATCGGCTGTGGAGCAATATCAGCATTTTGTAAGTCATTACCCGAACCTGGCCAGGCAGGTTCCCCTTAAATATATTGCTTCTTACCTTGGGATAACTCAAAGTTCTCTAAGCAGAATACGCAGAGAATACTAGTTACTTTCCTTAATTTTTTTTGGGCAGGTCATTATTTGTCATAGGACAAATTTTTTGTCTTCGATGGTTCATTCCTTTGTATTAAACATTTAAATAAATGAGCCATGAAAAAAGCAATTATTATTTATCAAAGTAAAAAAGGAACCACCCGGAAGCTGGGTGAAGAGATTCAAAGCGTTTTAGCGTCAAAATTAATTGCAACTGATATTCAAGCATTGGAAGAATGTAAGGGGTTGGATGTTAGTGCATACGATTATGTTTTTTTAGGTTGCTGGACGAAAGGACTTATGTTTTTTGCCCAGCATCCTGATAAGGTTTGGAATGACTATGTGCCATCCTTAAGGTTTTCACAAGATTCGAAAATGGTTTTCTTTACCAGTTACAAAATTGCAACGGGTTCTATGTTCTCACAAATGAAGAAGAGCCTTCCTCGAGAACATCCTTCAATTTACGGAAAGATTAAATCGCGGGATGGTAATCTAAATTCTTCTTCAGCAGAGTTATTGAATTGGCTTTAGTTTGAAATTTGCGAATGTAAAATCGATAAAACAAATAAAATGGAAACAACACTATATTACTTTTCAGGAACAGGAAATTCGTTGCATTTTGCCAGGGAGTTGGCAACACAATTGCAGTGTAGAGAACCGCTTTCAATTTCCGAATTGATGACAAAAGACAGTATTGAAATTACAGGCTCCAAAATTGGACTGGTATTTCCGGTTTATGCCTGGGGACCACCGCGTATTGTAATGGATTTTATTTCGAAATTGAAATTCAGCAGCAATCCCTATATTTTTTCAGTAGTGACTTGTGTGGGAATTCCCGCAAAAACCATGGATGCAGTATCCAAAGGATTGGAAACGAAAGGACAAAAGCTGGATGCCGGGTTTGTAGTAAAAGCCCCTTCCTCTAGCTTGATGAAAATGAATGTTTTCGATAAAATTATCATCGCAGTGGACAGAAAAAGGAAGAAATTACAGACAGGTGAGGAGCGATTGCCAGAGATTGTTTCCAAAGTGCAGATGCATGAAAAGCATCCACTCGAAAGCAGTTCTTCTATAGCCAATTACTTCGGAAATCTTTTTCATGATAAGGGACTGGATTATTTTAAGACCGCAGCACAATCCTTCCAGGTAGAAAAAAACTGCACCGGCTGTGGTATTTGTGTGCGGGTGTGTCCCCGGGTAAATATTGTGCTTGAGAATTGGCGACCCCGATTTTCAGATAATTGTGAATTCTGTCATGCATGCATTCAGTGCTGTCCGGAATTTGCCATCACACACCCTGATTTTGAAGAGGAAAGGGTACGCTACCGGCATCCTAAGGTAGCCGTGAAAGATTTGGTGGTGAATGTGTGAAGAAGTTCTATTATTAAGATATGTTTTTTCGCAACTAGGATGCTATTAAAACAGATCTGTTATCACTAAGTGACAAATAGCTACCATTTATCTGAAGAAGATTTTAAATATATTTTTTAAAATGTAAAAAATTATTAGCTTTGATTTAATAAGCTACGAGCTTATTAATTTATAGATTTATTAACCTAATTCTTAAGTTATGAAAAAGTATTTTTTTATGGCTCTAATAGCCATTGTTATTAACTCTTGTTCTGAGGATGAAACTCCAATTGTTGTTGATTTTGAAGCAAAGATAGAAGGTGAATCACCAGATGCAGAGCTTTTATTAGAAAATAATTCATCAGGTGCAGATTCTTATAAATGGTTATTTGGAGAAGGAGCAAATGTCGATTCTTCTTTTGATGAAATACCTACTGGTATTCAAATTGACAAAGCCGGTGATTTCTCGGTTACTTTAGTTGCCTCCAATGGAAGTATAGAAAAGGAGTTAACTAAAAACGTTACTGTATCAGGGAATACGGCAATTATTACTTATGAAGATATAGAATTTGCAAATACACCAGGAAGCATTACACTTGGAAGATTCTTTATTATAGAAACTGGAAAAATACTAAAAGATGATGAGGTTACGGAAGAAAATGGACCATTAATTGATTTTGCTTATAATCAATTTTCTCCGACAAATACTGTCGGTTTTTTTTCCAGTCCAGATAGTACATATGATGAATTTTATGTACCTGGTGCGCGGCCAAGTCATTGTGTTAATTATGTTTCTGAAGAAGTGTTAACAGTAGCTCAATTTGATGCTATGGAGGATGATAAATTAATTAATGATTTAGAAATAGTTGGAGACAAGAGCGCCAGGGGAATGTATGGTGAAAATTTAATTCTTTTTCGAACCGCTGATGAACAAAAAGGGGTGATTAAAACGAAAGGGTTAACACGAGAAAGTATTTTTGTTGATATTAAAGTGCAAAAGTATTAACTAATATAATTGTAAAATGTATTTAATAATAACCTGGCTCATTAAAATGTGTCAGGTTATTCATTTTTCTAATAAGCTTGCTTTAATTGGATCTTTTGTCTTAGTTTTGCCAATCTTATGAAAAAGAAAATGATGAGATTGAACAAAATCCTGACCGGCTTACTGGTTTTGTTGATTATCCAGTCGTGTGCAACACAACAGTTAATCAACGAAGGGAATACGGCCTACGAAGAAGGAAACTATGATTCGGCCCTCACAGCATGGGATCAGGCCATTGAAATTTACCAGGAAAAAGGAAAAAAAGCAGATGCTGCTGTGTATTTTAATGCAGGACGGGCAGCTAAGGAACTGGAGCAATATGAAAGAGCAGGCAACTATCTGTCTATAGCAGATTATCTGGGATATGATAACCCAGAGTTATATACCTTACAGACAGAGGTTTACAAAATCATTGACAACCTTTCAAAAGAAATGTCGGCGCTGGAAAGCTACCTTGAGAAATATCCTGAAGGTGAGAGAAATGATGCATTCACAGTTCGTTTGTTTGAAACGTATGTAGAGAGCAAGAACTGGCAGTGGGCAGCCGATTTATGGCCGAATATTAATGAAGAAGCCCGTTCAACCGAGAAGCTGCTTACCTCTTACCTGGTTGTTCAAAAGCAACTGGGCAATGCTGATAAAAGCACCCAACTTGCCGCGCAGCTCTTAAAAATGAATGCAAATAACCTGGAAGCACTGGAATGGTTTGCAAAAAGCAACTTTAAGAAAGCCGAAGATCTTTATGTAAACGAGATGAAAGCCTATAAAAATAATAGAACAACAAAGCAGTACAAGCGCTTGCTAAAGAAGCTGGATATTGCTTATGAGGATTACAGAACCTCGCGCGATTATTTTTTGAAATTGTACAAGTTGAGTCCAAAATCAGAATATGCCAAATATTTGGGCGACATATACACGCGTTTGGCACAAAAGAAGAAGGCCGCATACTACTACAATAAAGCACAATAAGTTTTTTAGATAAAAGGAAGGCCGGTTCGATCAATCGAACTGGCCTTTTTTGTTTACAAGAGATCCCTTACCTTTGAGTTTACAGCTTAGATATAAAGATTTTTTACAATGGAAAAGCGAGATTATCTCATGCATCAAATTGAGCAGATGGGGAAAGTTCTGGCCCAGGTAGTTGCTACCTTCCTGAGGTTAAAATCCAAAGGAAAA
>CAYVSF010000151.1:0-6953 GCA_964453775.1 uncultured Bacteroidales bacterium | reverse complement strand
ATTTAAAATCGTAAACAGAATAACCGGATGGTTGATATTTTTAATAGCTGCAGTTGTTTACCTGTTAACCATAGAACCCACTACCAGCTTTTGGGATTGTGGAGAGTTTATTGCTACTTCTTATAAATTGGAAGTGGGACACCCTCCCGGAGCACCTTTATTCATGATATTGGCCCGGTTCTTTTCTCTATTCACCGGAGATGTGACGAATGTGGCCATGATGATCAATGCCATGTCCGGACTGGCCAGCGCATTTACAGTGCTGTTTTTGTTCTGGACCATAACCCACCTGGCATTAAAAATATCAGGAAAAGAAGATATCGAAAAGCCTGGAAATTTAATTGGCGTAATTGGGAGTGGACTGGTTGGAGCGCTGGCTTTTGCTTTTAGTGACACCTTTTGGTTTTCTGCGGTTGAAGGTGAGGTGTACGCCCTTTCATCCCTGTTTACAGCTTTTGTCTTTTGGGCCATTTTAAAATGGGAAAATATTGCAGATCAAAAATATTCTAACCGGTGGTTGATTCTGATAACCTACCTGATGGGTCTTTCCATTGGTGTTCACTTGCTGAACCTGCTTGCCATTCCTGCTATTGTCTTTGTTATCTATTTTAAAAAATATCATCCTACACGAAAAGGCTTTTTCTTTGCCCTGGGTATTAGTATTGTGCTCATTGCAGTAATTATGTATGGCATTATTCCGGGTGTTGTGAAAATAGCTTCCTGGTTTGAATTGTTATTTGTGAATGGATTTGGCTTGCCTTATAAAAGTGGGGCGATATTCTATTCAGCTCTTATTATAGGATTTATTGTCTGGGGAATTCGCTATACACATAGAAAGAAGAAAGTTATTGCAAACACAGTACTGATAGGCTTGACAGTCATCATGATTGGGTATTCTTCCTTTACGATGATTGTGATTCGTTCGCATGCAAATCCTCCCATGGATGAGAATAATCCGGAAACGGTGTTTTCACTGCTTCACTATCTGAACCGTGAACAATACGGCGCAAGACCTTTATTTAAAGGGCAATATTATAATGCACCAGTCGTTGACAGCAAGCAGCCACATACCTACAGACAAAAAAACGGGAAATATGTGAAGTCCTATAGCCTGAATCCCGAGTACATCTATGATGACAGGTTTACAACAATATTCCCCAGGATGTGGAGTCCCGGACAGGAGCATATTGAAGAATATAAGAAATGGGCCGAAATTGAAGGAAGAAAGATTACAATAACAGGGCAGGATGGTGAACCTGAGATACGACATGTTCCTAGCTTTGGAGAAAATCTAAAATTCTTTTTCAGATACCAGGTTGGACACATGTATTTACGTTATTTCAT
Source organism: uncultured Bacteroidales bacterium (assembly GCA_964453775.1). Lineage (GTDB taxonomy): Bacteria > Bacteroidota > Bacteroidia > Bacteroidales > UBA12077 > CAYVSF01. The sequence continues at coordinate 5,609 of CAYVSF010000151.1, read as the reverse complement.
GTGGAACTTTGCAGGTAAGCAGAATGATATTCAGGGGCACGGAGGAATTCTACACGGCAATTGGCTTAGTGGTATTAATGCAATTGATGAAGCTCGATTAGGAGACCAGGATAATCTTCCGGCAAAGTATAAAAATCATAAGGCAAGGAATGTCTACTTTATGCTGCCTCTTTTATTAGGGTTAATTGGAATGGCTTTTCATTACAGGAAAGATCTCAATGATTTTTGGATTGTATTGTTGCTTTTCCTGATGACAGGACTTGCCATTGTGGTTTATTTGAATCAGTACCCGCTTCAGCCCAGAGAGCGAGATTATGCCTACACCGGATCGTTTTATGCATTTTCTATATGGATTGGGCTGGGCGTATTGGCCATATATAATTTGTTTAAAAAGAAAATCCCGGCTGTTGCTAGTGGCGTGTTGGCAACGCTTATAACATTCGGAGCTGTGCCTGGCTTAATGGCCAGTGAAAACTGGGACGACCACGATCGTTCCGACAGATATATGGCCCGGGACTTTGCTTACAATTATCTAAACTCCTGTGCACCTAATGCAGTCTTGTTTACTCATGGAGACAATGACACCTTTCCACTTTGGTATGCCCAGGAGGTAGAAGGAATCCGCACAGATGTAAGGGTAGTGAATTTGAGCTTGTTAAATACCGACTGGTACATCGATCAAATGAAGCGAAAAGCTTATGAATCAGAGCCGATACCTTTTTCTTTAACCTCTGATAAGTATGAACAGGGAAAAAGAGACGTACTCTATGTGTTCGATAGAATTAATGATTTCGTTCCTGTCGACAAGGTGATCGAGTTTGTTGGAGACGACAACCCAAGAACAAAAATTCCCCTTAATAATAATGAGCGAATCAACTATTTCCCGACAAATAAATTTGTCTTGCCAGTAGACACGGCAAAAGTGGTTCAAAATGGAACTGTAAGCCCCGGGGATGCTAGCCAGGTAGTTCCTGAAATACGTTGGAAAACCGGCAAAAGCCGTTTGTATAAAAGTGAGATGATGATATTGGATTTGCTTGCCCATAACGATTGGGAGCGGCCCATCTATTTTGTTTCTTTTTCCGGAGATGGCAATGTTGGATTGCGCAATTACCTGCAATTGGATGGATTTGCCTACCGATTGGTTCCCATTAAAACCAAGGCACAAGACTACTTACATACCGGTCGAATCGACACAGACATTTTATATGATAAGTTAGTGAATAAGTTTAAGTGGGGCAACATGAATGATACAAACATATGGGTAGATCATACGTCCTCAAGAACGGTGAATGTTGTGCGTATTCGCAATAAGTTTAATCGCCTGGCAAATGCCTTGTTGGAAGAAGGGAAAAGAGATTCTGCAATTACAGCTCTGGATAAAAGTCTGGATTTAATGCCGCACCAAATTTATCCTTATGATTTGTTTACCCTGGATATGGTTGAAAACTACTACAAGGCCGAAGCCCCCGAAAGAGCCAATACGCTGGCAAAAGAATTTGCCCAAATAACACAGGAAGAATTGGGTTATTATTTAACGCTTGAAGAGCCATTTGCCAGCTCTCTCGATTATGAGCAAAGATTAGCCGTACATGTCTTGCAACGTTTGGCAGAGATTACCAATCGTTATAATCAGCCTGCGTTGAGTAAAGAAATACAGGGGAAGCTAACGAATTCCATGGGAATTTTTGGGCAAAAATAGAAATTGAAAAACAATGAAAATGGCTGCCAGAATAGACCTGGCAGCCATTTTTTTGTTATAAGCCATTTTTGTTAAAGTAATGATATGGCATAATAAGTTAGAGCTCCGGAGATATAGCCAATTAATGCTAATAATGATATGCGTTTTAAATACCAGGTGAAGTTTATTTTTAACATGCCCATAACCACAACTCCCGCTGCAGATCCGATAATAAGAATGCTTCCTCCTGTACCCGCACAATACGCAAGAAACTCCCAAAAGGAGCCATTCTGGACAAAAAAGCTTTGATAGCCTTCGGCACTTGCACCAACCACATCATACATACCCATTGCACCTGCCACAAGTGGCACGTTGTCGACAATTGAGGACAAAATCCCAATAGAGAGATTAATGGTATAGATATTATGCATGTTCTCATCAAGAAAATTCGAGAGGATTCTCAAATGACCAGCCGATTGTAAACCGGAAACCGCCAACAAAATTCCCAGGAAGAAGAGGATGCTGGGAATATCAACCTTCTTCAGGGCCGTTGTTACTGTAAATTCGTTTCTGATTTTTTCCGATTTTGCTTTGTGCATTATTTCGGTAACAATCCAAAGAATTCCCAGGGCCCCCAGCATTCCCATGTAAGGGGGCAGTCCAGTGGTGGTTTTAAAAACAGGAACCATCATCAGCAAAAAAACACCCAGGTAAAGGATCAATTGCCGTTCTCCTTTTTTTGTTTTATCGGCCATTCTGATGTCAATGGTTTTTTGCGGACGGGTTACATTCCCTTTCATGCCAATAGAAACAATGATAAGGGGCACCAAAATGGTGATTAAACTTGGTAAAATAAGATTCGTGATAATATGCAATGCAGTAAGCTGTCCTCCGATCCAAAGCATAATTGTTGTTACATCGCCAATTGGGGACCAGGCTCCACCTGCATTTGCTGCAATAATAATCATACTTGCAAAGAACCAGCGACGTTTGTTATCTGTCACCAGTTTTTTAAGCAGGGTGATCATGACGATTGAAGTGGTGAGGTTATCCAGTGCAGCTGACATAAAGAAGCTTATAAAACTAAGCACCCATAGCAGTTTTACTTTGTTGGTGGTTCTGATTTTATCGGTGATAATTCGAAAACCTTCATGGTTGTCAATAAGCTCAACTATGGTCATTGCAGCCAGTAGGAACATAATGATGGAAGCAATCTCAGCAATATGTTCTGAAATTTCATGATGTCCGATAAAATTCAGGTAGGAACTCATCGATCGTTCTGCCAGTTCCGGATGAGATTCTAAAAACTCCTGATAATGTATGTTCCCGGGTAATATCTCCGGTGCTCCCATAACATAAAAAGCCCAAACGACTACTCCCAGTAACAGCGCTATGGCTGCTTTGTCTATTTTTATAACGTGCTCCTGGGCAATCATTATATAGCCCATGATAAACACAACAAACATCATAATAAACATAGTACCTGTTTTTTTGGGGGCACAAATGTAAATTAAATAGGCTGTCGTTATCCTTGGAGGGGGATGTTTTTTTTGGCGAATTTATAAAACGATGAAATCATTGATATCTATTAATAAATCGAGCCTTATTGTTTTTTTGGCAAATATGAATTCATGATTGCGATTTGATGAAATGAAATCACCTCCAGGGTGGATTTAGCGAGATAAATAAACCTGTTGTCGCCAGGGAAAGGTATTCTTTAACAACAACAGGTTCTTTTTTTTAACCCATAATTCGTTTGCGTGTCATTTGGAAACTGCCCAGCAGATAAAACACAAGCCCTCCTGCCAGCCCATAAAGATTAATTCTGTTGAGGATTGGCCGGCCGTTCTCAAAGAGAATCTCGGCTAAGCTGTAATTTGTGAGTCCGTAGGGATGATAATTGGCATATTCCCATCCTTTACTTAAAACAATAATAGAAATGAGTCCGGCCATTCCTATGGCAATGGGAATAATCGCATTTTTCCAATTCATGCTGGCCCAGAATTGAATTGCCGTCATGAAGGTACAGCTGGTAAAAATCCCAAGAAGTATGGTTGCTGTGAGACCGACTAATTCAGTGTCGAATTCAAACAGATGTGGTAAATGCCATTCAATGATGGTTCCGCCAAGGAAAAGAGCAAGGCCAAAAACCAGCAGGCTAAAGGCAATTAGCAGCTCCAGGGCCATGATTTTAGCTGCAATTACCTTCCATCGTTTAACAGGCCATGTGAAACAAAGCTTATAACCGTTTATTCTGTGTTCGATTTGATGAATGAGCAGGCTAAGTAAAATAATATACATAGGGAACAAGAAAGAAGAACCTACAACAAAAGAGTTCCTTATTAAATGTCTCCATCCGTTCATGCCCTCTTGCAAGAATTCTGATCCCTTCAGGTAATACCCCAGAAAGAACATGGAGGCCAGGAATATGGGAGCTACTATCGTGAGTATGAGTGCATGACTTCTTTTATATTTGAGTAATTCTGCTTTCAGGATAGCTATAAAATTGATAATTCGTTTGTTTTTCATGATCATAAGTTTTACTTGTTGGTAATCTCGAGGAATACGTTCTCTAAATTTGATGCCTCTGTATGCATCGCATATATCTTAATACCTTTTTCAACCAGAAATCGATTTATGGCGGCAATTTCTTCCCTGTCTTTTACTTGCAACTCTACCAACTTACTGCTTCCATTGCCAGCTTCTATGTTTTGCGAACGAAGCAATTGAAGGGTTGTTGCTGAATCGTTGGTTTCTAGCTTTAGGGCATGTGATGAAGCCTGCCTAAGCTTGCTTAAATCGCCTGAGTACAATTGCTGTCCCTGGTGGATGATACTTACATGGCTGCACATTTTTTCCACTTCGGGAAGCAAATGACTCGAAATAAAAATGGTTTTTCCGTGATTTTGCTGTAACCGGATGATTAGATCACGGATTTCTCTTATTCCTTTTGGATCAAGCCCATTGGTAGGCTCATCTAAAATAAGCAGCTTCGGATCATTTATTAGAGCTAAGGCCAGCGATATTCTTTGTTTCATTCCCAGTGAGTAGGTTTTTACTTTTCTGTGGGCATCTTCGTTCATATTCACGATCTTGAGCACTTCCTCTATTCTTTTCTGCGAAACACGGTATAAACGTTGAGCAATTTGTAGGTTTTCCCATCCTGTTAAATGTGGGTATAGAGAAGATTGCTCAACAAAGGCACCGGTTTTCGACAAAATTTCTTCGCGTCTCTTCGTAATATCTTTCCCAAAAATGGATGCTCTTCCCGACTTAACCGGAATCAGTCCTAACAGGATACGTATGGTGGTAGTCTTTCCGGCTCCATTAGGGCCTAAAAAACCAAAGATACTGCCTTCCGGAACGTTTAATGAAATATTATTGAGAATTTGCTTGTTTCCTATTCCAAATGACAGGGAATTGGTTTGAATAATGATGTTTTCCATAATTTTTAATTTATTTTTTAGTGCAATAGTGCCTGTATTTAGGCTTAAATCAAAATGGAATACACCAGTTATTGGGCTTTATATTCAAAATGGGAAAGAAATCCTTTAAATTTGAATATAAACCAGATAAGCTGTTTGTACTGGAAATTTGTCTGTTGGTATATTTTATTCGCCGGGATATCCTGACTGATCTATATTTGTGTTTTTAAGATAGTGTTTTGTTCTCTGGAACATCGTCCAATAAAAAAAGCAGATATGAAAAGGTGGGTGCAAATTTTACTTCATGTAGTTGTATGGTTCATATTAATTGTTTTACCCTTTTTAATACCGGGGACCTCTGATCATTACCGGGGGAATAAACAATTTATAGTGAACTGGGTTGCAGGTATATTTTTTAATATGGTCATTTTCTATTTCTATTATTTGTACTTTAATCCTAAATTCCTAAGGAGAAAAAGCCTGTTATTTTACTTTTTAGCTAC
>CAYVSF010000150.1:0-6963 GCA_964453775.1 uncultured Bacteroidales bacterium | reverse complement strand
AAATAAAAAAGTGCGGCTTATTCAGTTAAGTATCGAAGAGGATTCATGCCGTGAAATTTCTGATTACAGGCATACCCGAGTTTATAAAACCGACCGTCTTGGAATGCCCCTAATTGAAACTGTAACTTATCCGGATATGGAGACGCCGGAAGAATTGAAAGAGGCTGCAGAATACATTCGCTTCCTAAACAGAAGTACAGATAAAGTTAGAACAGGAATCGGCAGTGGAAGAGAAGATGTGAATGTAAGTTGTAAAGGCGGGACAAGAGTTGAAATAAAAGGAGTTGCACACAACAAATGGATTCCTGAGTTATCGCATATTGAAGCTTTCAGGCAATATGCCCTTTTACATATCAGGAAAAAACTACTCGATAGGATTCCAGACTACAAAGATTGGCAGATTACATCTAAAAAATTAGATCCTGCAAAATATAACTTTCACAACAAATATGTAAAAAAAGCCTTAAACGAAGGATATCATCTTTATGGCGTAAACCTGCCTAAGTTTTCCGGAATACTCAGCCATTTTACACAACCGGAAATGGTATTTGCCAACGAAATTGCAGATCGTTTAAAAGTTATTGCTTGTCTTGAAAGGCCCAATATGGCACATTCCGAAGAAATAAAACCCTTCATCCCATCCAAAATTTTTGAAACCATCAAAAAAGATTTAAAAGCAAAAGATGAAGATGCTCAAATTATTTTCTGGGCCCCGGACGAGGATATAAAGACAGCTTTAGAGACCATTGAGGAACGTTGTCAAATGGCATTTGAAGGAGTTCCCGAAGAAACCAGAAAATCGCTGGAAAGTGGTAACACTATTTTTGAAAGGGTGCTTCCAGGAGCCGACAGAATGTACCCGGATACTGATTCTGCGCCCATTCCTTTATCTAATGATTACATTGAAAAACTAAGAAAAAGAACACCTACAGAGGTAATTGATAGGTATAATCAAATGAAAAAGTGGGATATTCCTGAAGATACTTACACCTATATCTTCAGAAATAACATCTTCCCGGTTATTGAAAAGATCGTAAACGATCTTAATGTTGATCCTAAGTTTATTGGGACATTCTTTGGTCATCGTCTCAAGCATGTAGAAGGTCATTACGAGTCGGCTGATACTTTTAACTACGAACGCATCTATGATCTTTTCAAATATCTACAGGACAATAATTTGGAGGTTAATCTTTCCAAATCAATGCTTCCCATGGTTTATCAATACCCAAAAATGGATTTCGAGTCCATATTAACCAGTTTAAAATTTAAGCGAAAAACCAGGGAAGAAATACTTTCAAAAATCCCTTTCATACAGGAGAAACTCAAAAAACCTGGTAAATTAAGAAAGAACGATGCAAGGACAAACTGGATTATGGGTGAACTGCTTCGTTCGGGAATTGGGAATATCAATCCGGAAGAATTAAGAAAACAAGTTGAGAACAATTAATTAACGAAGCATGAGTAACGATATATTTCAAGGATATAAAGGAAAAGCATTAGAGGTATTAAAAAAATACAATGTCAGGGTTTGGGGTGAAGCTGTAATAAAAACCACGAGAGGAAATTTTGAGGGCAAAGTTTTACCCCGTTCCGAAAACGATGATGATAGACATATTGTTTTGAAAATTGCCACAGGCTATAACGTGGGAATTGATATTTCTACCATAGAAGACATGAAAGAGGTAGGATTTAAAAAGGCAAATTATCAAATTCCGGAACAGGAGTTCCCCTATTCGAAAGACAAACCAAACGTTAAGCTTTTTGGAACCGGTGGAACCATTGCTTCACGGCTTGATTATCGTACCGGTGCCGTAATTCCTGCCTTTTCCCCGGGGGAACTTTATGGAGCTGTTCCGGAGCTGGCCGATATATGTAATCTGACAACCGAAAAAGTTTTTGCCGTATTTAGCGAAAATATGGGCCCCGAGCAGTATAAAGCGCTGGCCGTAGCCATAGGAAAAGAAATTGAAAACGGCATTGATGGCATCATGATTGGTCATGGCACAGATACTTTGGGACATACAGCAGCCGCCTTAACATTTATGATTCAAAATAGTCCCGTACCTATTGTACTTGTTGGATCACAGAGAAGTTCAGACCGGCCATCATCCGATGCAGCCCTAAATCTTATTCACTCAGCTTATGCTGCAGCGCATTCAGACCTTGCAGAAGTAATGGTATGTATGTTTGGACCCACCTCGGATGAATATGGTTTTCTCCATCGTGGAACCAGGGTAAGAAAAATGCACTCTTCATACCGTTCTACCTTCAGAACAATTGGAGATGTTCCCTTAGCAACCGTGAAATGGGGAGAGGTGAAACCCATCAAGAAAGATTATAATCCAAGAAGGAAGGACAAAAAAGTGAAGATCCTTCCCTATTTCGAAGAAAAAGTTTCTATTGTATATTACTATCCGAATATGCAGCCCGATATTATTGATTCGCTGGTTGAAAATGGATATAAAGGTATTATAATTGCAGGCACAGGCCTTGGCCATGTGAACAAACCACTTTATGATGCCATTGAAAGAGCAACAAAGAAAGGTGTTCATATTTACATGACGGTGCAAACTTTATGGGGCTATACACATATGTTTGTTTATGATACAGGGCGCGATCTAATGGATAAAGGTGTCATTCCTGCTGATAATATGCTGCCTGAAGTGGCATACATTAAGCTTGGATGGGCACTGGGGCAAACAAACGATCCAGAGGAAGTGAAAAAACTCATGCTTACTCCTATTAATGATGAGACAACACCAAAAGAACCTTATAATGGATATTTAATATATCAGGGTGGGGTGCCCGAGGTGGAAGATTTTATTCGTAAGTTTAGAAAATAGCAAAGAAAGAATGAGCATTCCTCCGGAAATAAAATTATTACAGGAAAAAGTGCGTGAAGATTTACCGGGACTCCATGTGCAACTTGAAATGGCCCCTGTAACACGCCTATCTTTTAAAAAGCCAGAAGAGACAAAAAAGGCAGGCGTGCTCATTCTTCTTTATCCAAAAAACAATATCTATTACCTGGTTTTTATACAAAGACCCACCTACAATGGTGCACACTCAGGCCAAATAAGTTTCCCGGGCGGGCAATTCGAAGAAGCAGATGCTAATCTTATTAAAACTGCTCTAAGAGAAAGCTATGAGGAGATAGGTATCTGCACAGAAGATGTTAAGGTTCTGGGAACACTATCGCCATTATATATTCCAGTAAGCAATTTTGAGGTGAAACCTGTAATAGCTTATCTTTCCTATACCCCAAAATTTAAAGCAGATCCTATTGAAGTAAATCATATTATTGAACTTCCCCTTTATGAATTCACAGACATTCAAAACAAAGATGAAGTTGACATGCACATTCGCGGGGAAGTTTTCAGAGTACCCTGCTTCTATCCTGGAAGTTATAGAATTTGGGGCGCAACAGCCATGATTTTATCAGAACTCATTCATGTCATCAGGAAGGCCGGTCTTATTGATCTTCTTCGCCAGGAATAATGTTTTTATATTGCTCATAGCGCTCTAGAATCTGAAGTACATAGTTATAGGTTTCGTAACCTCTGGCGTACCCATAATACACAACTTCATCATTATAATACTTCGGATTCGATTTTTTTAAAATAAAATCTTCCACATTATCATCCCATAAATCCGGATCCTTACCATACTTCTCAGTCAGCCGTCTGGCATCTAAAATATGCCCCAGACCTACATTATACGCTCCCAGAATAAACTTTATTCGTTCTTCATCGTCATCAATGCCACGATTTAAAAAACGTGTATCCAACCATTTTAAAAACTTTATCCCTGCCTCAATATTCTTTTCCGGAGAAGACTTCCTGCTAGCTCCAAATCTTCGGGCCGTTGAAGGCATCAATTGCATCAAGCCAAATGCGCCAGCCCATGAGCGAACTGCGGGTTTAAATCTTGACTCCTGGTATATGAGAGAAGCAATTAAACGCCAATCCCAGCCCACGATGTCGTTATAATTTTTTATTAGGTCATCATACTCGCTTATTTGACCGCTATTAATTGTATAATGCTCACTTTCAACAAGATTAATCGCCCTGATATTATAGAAATATTTATTATAAAGTTGATTATAAGAAGCAGAATTTTTAAACGATTTGAGCCAGTTGTTAATGGCCAATCGTAATGAATCATCTTCCTTTCTAAGCCCCCATGCCAAATTTTGTGGGAAACTAATAGCTGTTTGTACATCCAGGCTGGAATAATATGTTTGATTGATTAGGGCCACATTCTCATCTGCAACAGTATAATCTATTTCTCCTTTAGCCACCATTCCTATGAGTTGTTCTACTTCATATTCTGACGTTTCTATTATATTAATGCTATCGCCTATTTCTTCCGATAAATTTTTTAATCGTTCGGCAAAACTGGAATTACTTTGCACATGAATTCTCTTTCCGGCTAATTCCAATTGGTTTCTTATCACACTTAATTCTACTTCACGAGTAGACATCCTCCTCCAGTTTTCTGGTTTCCGTTGAACCAGCACCTGTCTTGTTTGGTTATGCGGCAGGGTAAAATCAATCCTTTTGCTTCTTTCATGCGTAACTGTTAAGTTTACAGCAATAATATCTACTTTCTCAGCTTCCAACATTTGAAAATTCTTTTCCAAATCATTATTTACCACAATTTCAAGATCAACATTCAATTCCTTAGCCAGCCTTTGAAGAAGTTCATACTGAAATCCCATAGGCTTACCTCTGTAAATAAAATAATTAGTTGAATTAAAATCCGTTACTGCAGAAATCTTTCCTTTTTCTCTGATCGCTTTTAGCGAAGTGTCTTCGGAAAGTTCTTCCTGTGGCTTTTCATTACATGCCATTAAGCTTGTAAGTACAATAAAAAGAAAAGAGATTGTTTTTCTTCCGTTAAATAGCAAAATATAATCTTTTGGTTAATATCTAATTATTACGTTTCGGTTTTATGTATAGTTTCAAATTATTGACGACTAATCATAAAATGACCATGAAAGACCAAACTTAAATACTGCTGGCGGATATGGATAATAAGGCGTGTTGTAATAGTCATCACTGCCTAATGCCTGATTCAGATGGCTATAGGTGAAGAAGAAACGTGTTCTTTTTAATCGAAGGTTTGCAAAAACATCTACCCAGGGATAGGGCCCTGCCGAAAATGAATTTTGTTGGTAATAAAGCCCCGTTTGTGGCATAAAACGATCCGCATTATATTTGCTGAAATACCAAACCACTGCTCCCAATTCTAAAAACAGATCTCCTCCGGTAGCTTCAAAATGAAAATGATGGTCATACCACAATCGGTGCCTCATTGTAAGGGCAGGTAATGAAACTACCTTATCGTTGGTGTACTGATAGAGTGCAGCCAAATCAAAATAAAACGAACCAAGATTGAACTGCTCTCTCGCATAAACTCCTGCAACATCCAGCGCTTTCTGCGACTGTTCAAAACCTCCTTTAGAATTATAATAAAGATAATTTTCGACATGCTTTCCCAATAGACTCAATTCAAGACCCAGATTTTCGTGCATATATTTCACCTGCAAATCTATGTTATTCATGGCCTTAAAAGTGGTGTCCCAGAAAAAATTATTCGAACTGTAGTATTGCTGGTAGTAATGGGGTTGCTTCTTCTCGAATGCAAGCATACCTGAAACTTCCCCCATTTTATTGTAAGGGTTTCCCAGGTAAATTCTTGCTTTAGCATTAAAATCGCCGGCATAATATCCAGAAAGGTACCATTCTGTATTAAAAACAGCTCTTAAAATATTGCTGATATTAAAGTATGCGATACCACCTGCAGAAAAGTCCTTATAAGCAACATCTTTATTGGTGATGACAGTGGTATCTTGTTCACTAAAAGAGGAATCGGGTAAAATATTATTCAGGTATTGATGATTCACATGCCGCCCAAAAGCTTTCACCTCAATTTTTTCTTCCTCATAGCCCAGATAAAAGAGATTGGAAAGTTTATTAAATTGCTGCTCATCATGGATATGAAAAGTGTCAATATAGATAGGGAATTTCGTATAATATGTTTCAACAGGATTCTCATCAATAAACTTGAACTGTTGTTGATCATAAACAAATTGATGACCTAGAACAAGTCCCTTTGCTTTATTTGCGGGCAAGTTGAGCGTGTCCTCCGGATTCCTTGCTGACCAAAGATTATATTGATGATGAAAATAAAAGCCGGTATTATGAAATCTGCTTCTCGCATCTTCATCGAGTTTTACAGGAATATTTGCAGGATTTGAGAATTGTGCAGAGCCCAAATAGTATAGGCTGTCTATCCCTCCATTTTCTCCCTGTTTTTGACGGTTTCGCACATAATTAAAATGTGCCTTGTATTTATTCCATTTATAACTCGCAAATGCTCTAAGATAATTTCCTGTAACCACCTGGTTAGAATATCTTCCCTGCGAGGAGATAAGGTGATAGTCAAACCCGATATTTGCGCGGGGAGAAATATTTTGTGTATGAAAAACATCTAAAGTTTGCTCACTTTCATTTCTGGAGCCCCCTGTAGTGTGTCCCAGTAATGTAAAAGGTTTTCTTGTATTGTAATAATTACTTTGTTTGAGAGAATGGGGACTGTAATGATGATATTGTTTTTGAAGTAAATTAAAGCGTTCGAATTTACGTTTAAAATAATTCAAGGATTGATTAGAACTTCCATAATTCCCCAGGTATTGGGTAAAAATAGACTTATCATGATAATCATATAATAAATTATACCCTTCTAAAATTGTATCTACGGAAGTTCTGGATTCTCTTCCAAACTCATCAACTTTCCAGCTATAAACAACTGCAGTTCGAGAAGTATCGAATTGAGCCAGCAGGCATTTTGTTAAAGCCAGAAAAACAATAGCAGTAATTACACCTTTTTTCATAGGGATAAAGATAAAAAAAGTCCCGATTCTAAGATAAGAACCGGGACTTAAAAAGTCGGCGATGA
>CAYVSF010000149.1:0-6969 GCA_964453775.1 uncultured Bacteroidales bacterium | reverse complement strand
ATTGTTGATGGGAAGTGCCAATTTTCTCCTCCGCGATGTCTTCTACGATAACCCGGAGAACTGGTCCATGCGGTATTATCTTGAGGAGGTGGCGCACACCTACATGATTGGCATTCTCTTAGTTGTTATTTTTGTACCCTTAAACTACCTGCGTGTACTCAGGCGCAACCAAAAAATCTCCGTGGAAATCAACGAGCAAGTACAGATGGAACCGGGCAGGCCTGCGGAAGATAAATGGCTCATCAAGACCAAGGTGAAAGCAGATGATTTTTTACTTACGTCTGGAAAATTCATTTTTGCCCGTGCCGATGGCAATTACGCGGAATTGTTTCTGGAAGGCAGGGAGCAGCCTCTCCTGAAACGCATCAGCTTAACGGAACTGAAAGAACAGATGGCCAAGGAACCCCAAATTATGCGCACGCACCGAGCCTTCCTGGTAAACCTGAAAAAGATAAAGCAGGTAAAAGGCAATGCAGGAGGCCTGCAACTCACCATGGAGAAAAGCCCACACAAGGTTCCTGTTTCCCGGTCAAACATTAAACTATTTCGCCAACTTGCAGACAGACTAAACTAATACTTTGTTGCTCATAACAAGTTTTTGCTGCTCATCACATAAGTTTCACAGGCCGCAAATCGCCTCCTATATTTGCATCAAAAACAATCTGTTATGCACAATTATTCAAACATGAGAAGATACGATTTAGACTGGTTGCGGGTCTTGGTATTTGGACTGCTGATATTTTATCATGCCGGAATGTTTTTCGTTCCCTGGGAGTGGCATCTCAAAAATAACCAACTCTCTGATGGTCTGCAATGGCCCATGCTTTTCGTAAACCAATGGCGGCTACCTATCCTTTTTATCATTTCCGGTATGGGAACCGCCTTCGCCTTTCGAAAAAGAAGCCGGGGGCAATTTATCATCGAACGAAGTAAACGCCTGCTTGTCCCTTTAATTGCAGGAATCATCTTGGTGGTGCCCATACAGGTATACCTGGAAAGGGTGGCAGCTGGAAGTTTTGAGGGAAACTACTGGCATTTTTTTACCACCAGAGCTTTTGTTGGTGTTTATCCAAAAGGAAATTTCAGCTGGCATCATTTATGGTTCCTACCCTATCTCTACATTTTTTCCATCCTATTGGCCCCGGTTTTTCATAAAATCAGAAAAGAACAAAAAAACAGCTTAGAAAGAGGTTTAACAAAAATGATTCACCTTCCGGCAGGATTGTATATACTAACACTTCCTCTACTATTGACACAGTCTTTTCTGGCACCCCTCTTCCCTCCCAGTCATGCCTTGTGGAACGATTGGTACCTGCTGGTGTTTTACAGCATTCTTTTCTTTTACGGCTATATGCTGGCCACGCTGGGAAATACTTTTTGGCAAAAGGCAGAAAGCAATCGGCGGCTTTACCTCTATGCCGGACTTGCAGGCTTCTCCTTGCTTGTCCTCAGTTGGCTGATTCCCAATAAACCGATCTGGATCAAAGAAATACAGGCCTTACTTAAAATCCTGAATCTGTGGTCCTGGATCCTTTGCATTTTTGGTTATGCCTCGCGATATTTAAACAAGAACAGTACGCTTTTACGCTATTGCAACCGGGCCGTTTACCCGTTTTATATTATTCATCAAACTGTAACAGTAGGCATTGGGTATGTTATCAAAGACGAGTCCTGGGGATTGTTTGTTAAATTTTCCCTACTCACCACCGGCACTTTTCTTTTCACCTGGTTGTTGTATGAATTTATGATAAAAAGAACTCCCTTGCTGCAACCGTTATTTGGCCTAAAACCCACGAAAAAGAAAGCGAAATCAATTTTGAGGCAAACAGTTGCAAGTGCCGGATAAAGGCAACCTACGTGGAAAAAATACGGCTAAACGCTCTGCCGTATTATCAGAATAATAAATCCGAATGACGCCCGGCATCATTCGGATCTCTATTGCAGGGATTTAAAACTTATTCTTCTTCCGCTGTTCTTTCACTTTCCGGATGTGTTTCCCGAAATTCTTATCTTTCTCCTTCTTTTCGCGCACGGTTGAATTAAAATGGGCTTGCTCCCGCTCCAGTTTTTTGAAATTCTCATAAACAGAAGAGTCAAGATTCCCGGTTTCCAGTGCTTCCAACACGGCGCATCCCTGCTCATGCGAGTGGGTGCAATCTTTAAACCTGCAGTTTTCAGCAAGGGTATAAATTTCATCAAATGTACGTTCGATTCCCTCCGAATTATCTGCCATTCCTACCTCCCGCATACCGGGATTATCAATAACAATGCCACCCTCATTCAATACAAACAGTTCGCGATGACTTGTAACATGCTTTCCCCTATCGGTGATTGTACTGATAGCATCGGTTTGCATCAGGTTTTGGCCACTTAAGGTATTCAGGAGCGTTGATTTTCCAACGCCCGAAGAACCCAGCAGGCAATAGGTTTTTCCTTTTTGAATAGTTGCTTTAAGTTCCGCCAGCCCCTCGCCTGTTTCATTACTCAAACTGAAGATGGGAATGTCCCTGATTCGCTTCTCTACCGCTTGCACAATGTCGTTCAAGAATGGTTCTTCCAGCAAATCGATCTTGCTCAGCAGGATGACCGCCTCAATTTTCGAGGCATGACAGATGGTGAGGTAGCGCTCCAGCCGGTTGATACTAAAATCCCGGTTCACCGCCTGCACGATCAAACCACAATCGATGTTGGAGGCGATGATCTGCTTCTCTCCAAAACTTCCTACAGCCTGACGTTCGATAAGCGATTTCCTGGGGTACACAGCATGAATCAACGCTTTACCGCTATCGTATTCAAAAATGGCCACCCAATCGCCCACCGCCGGCAAATCGGTCCTGCTTTGTGCAGTAAATCGTAAATTTCCAATAAGCTCCGATTCATACTCACCGTTTTCAGTTCTTACCATGTACCTTTCTTTATGCTCGGACACAACACGTCCCACCTCAAAAGTATCCAATTGCTGTTCATGGCGGTAAAGTTCCATTTCTTTCGTGTATCCTAAATCATCAAGTTCTATTTTTTGTGTCATTTTTTTCTGATTTTGGCAGCAGGAACATTCTCCAGTCCTGCACGCCGTTTTATTTCCTAAAATCCATCCTACAACTAGGGTTTACGGATGGCCGCAATGCCCGGCGCACTAACACTGGCAGGCCCAAGGCACACAAAAAGGCGCATCCATGCATGAAACATGCATCCCAATATTTTTAAAGTTTAAAAGAAAATTTCTCGGTTCTCCCGGGCAAGGCCCGAAAACCGGTAGTACGGAAAGTGCGACAGGTATTTGTTGTAAAAACAATGAACCTGCCTGTTATACCAAGGCCAAAGCCAGTATGTAATGCTTCATTCTTTTCATAAGACGTGTAAAGATATTAAAAAAACGGGATTTCTTCAATATATTGGTGAGAATGGGGAAGGCACAAGAAATCGTTATTCCCTAAAGAAATTAAACATAGCTATATTACTTTAGACTGCAGTATCCTTTTTCCTGCTCATCTTTTTCTCAATTTTTTCCAAAAAGAAGTAATTATAGGGTTTATTGTTTATGACACTGATGGCATTCATAATGGAAAAAAAAACAGTGAAAATAATTCCCCCGTAAAATGCATAGGGCATTCCCAATTTATAGTACTGAATAAAACCTGCAAAGAATATTAGCCATAAAAAAACCTGGAAGCTCGCCACCACCTTAAAATGTTCTGTAATATTGGCCACTTTATGTTTATTGAAATGCCAAATGAGTAACGCGGGGATAAGGATTGGAATTAAACTGCTGAAATGAAGCAGGCCCAACACAATATCATCTCTCAGGTGTTTCTCATTTTGCGTGTTCGATTGCTCTTCAACGAACAAGCTATAATCAACATCCAGGGCTTTGGCTATCATTTGAAGTGAATAGGCACGCGGATCGACCACTCCTGTTTCAATACGTTGAATTGTTCGTGCGCTCAATTCTGTTTTTTCAGCCAACTCTTCCTGGGTTAAGCCTTTCTTTATTCGTAGTTCTTTAATGACCAGTCCTGTTTTCATCTTTTTTTATTTCAAATTTCACCATAATTTGGTGTACAATGCAACTACAAAAAAACGACATTTACACGACATTTAGAAATATCGTGCTATTGGATGCTCATCCTTATTGATGGTTTTCCCACATTCCAATTACTTAAAACTAGCAAATAAGCCGGAGAGAAGCCCGGGAACATCGTGGAATAAAATAAGGGATTTTGGCGGTAGATATCTTAAAATTATCCTTAGATCGCTTTGCCAGATTGTTCAACAAGGGATTCAAAGACGAAGCTGTACCTTGTTTAAATTCTTCCTTGTCCCTAATGCTGCTTCTTTAAATAGCATTTCTATTTAGTTTGTTTTGTATGAGATAGCTCTTTTCCTATAAATCCTTTTTAAGATAAATCATATCAACAAGTTGTATTCCGTCTTCAAACATTGGTTGGACGTAATTATCTGTAAAAAAATTCTTTACCCGATGAGACTCTTTAAATCCACAGCTTTCATAAAACGAAAGAATGGCAGGCGTTTCGCCTGTTCCAACAAGCATTGTTTTGTAGTTGTTTTTGTAGAAATCAGAAATAAAATTTATCATTGTTCTCCCATATCCTTTGCCCTGGTATTTCTCGTATGTCGCTATATTTTTCAACTCGCAGGTTTCATTATTTATAGGCACTACAATGCAAACAGTCTTCAAATCATCGTCGTATAGAGCAAACAAGTCTCCACACGGTAAATACTTGTCAATCATATCTTCTTGCTCATCTGCCAATAATAATAAGTCAAGGAACTGTTTCTTATTTTCCTTTATTTTTTCAATTCTCACCATATCGCTCTGCTGTTTCCTGGTTATTTAAGATCTTTTCATCACTCAGCATCACCGCCACCCTATCTATAACATCCAAAATATCATGCTAAATTACCGCCACAAGCATCTTATTGCTTATATCTCCTCCATTCCTTAAAATTAGCAAAAAAAGCCAGAGAAAGTCGCTGGAAAAAAAGGTAATTTAAAAAGCAGTAAAGGCAGAAGGTAAGGAAAACATTTTTTGCCTTACTTATAAAAGTAGTATTCCACAAGTAATTTACAAAAAGCCGGTTTATGGACTGTGTTCATGTGAACGCCTCGCTAAATAAGTCAACAAGGAGATCAGATCTGATGCTGCATATTATCCGAACTACTAAGGAGTTGGTAGAAGCGTGCTAACTTGCTATATCTCCATCTATAACATCAACAGTCTTTAACTTCTCCCTTCTATTAATCATTTTATAGATAGAAATAGCTGCAACTAGACCAATAATTGTAGCCAAAACATCTAAATAATCAAATGTCCTTGATGTCAATATTTGTTCAGTTTCGTAAAGCAATATTCCAACCGTAGAAAAGATCATTATGCTTACAGTCTTTTTTGTTACGAAAAATGAAACAAATAAGCATATTCCGATGGTAAAAATAAAATTTGGAGCAAAGCCATTGAACCCAAAATCATTGATATTATTATTATTTATCCAGGGCCTGTATAATAGTTTAACTAAAACACCAATGAAGCCAAATAATAAACTTAAATACAATAGTATTGGTCTAACTTTATAATCTTCGTTCATCACTATAATGCATTAAATTATGACAACTAAAACCTTTGCGCAACTTATTATACCCTTTTCCATTACTTAAAACTAGCAAAAAAAACGTATAATAGCCCAGAAACAGGCAAGAATTTCATGAGTAGGATAAGCGGAAGCGATGAAAGGTAGGGTGAAAAACCACCCAAATGGTCTATTGGCCTGGTGGCGGAATACTTTGAAGAAAGCAAGCGGTTCCAAACCTGGAAACAACTCTATCTGGCAGAGAAGCATGTGTTCAACAGGTTCCATACCAAAGAGCTTGTGCCCTTATTCGTCCATCTTAAGTGTTATTTTCTTGCTGGTAATTTGTGTCGCCTGCTCCCTGGTGAATTTCAGCTCAAAAGCGGATTCAAAATAGATCACGCCATCCTTCTTAATCGACTGAAAAGAAGTAAACCTGTCTACCATTTCGCGGGGAAATGCATCCAGGGTTTTCCAACGATGACAAAACTGCAAGTATTTCAGCCTGTCAATTACGGTTTTGTCCGCCCTCCCCTTCCTGGTCATTGCTTTTCTGTTGAAGTTGCGGGGTCCCGATGGCGGATCTCCATCTAAATTCCAGCTTAACCCGTTTTTTAAGTGGATGGTGGTGCTATCGGTAAATGAAATTCTTGCAGATGATTGAAGGGTATCGAGCAAGGCGGTATAAAAAGCATACCCGGCAGAGTCTAAATGAAGACCGGGATGGACTTTCAATTTTATTAAAGAGTACCGAATCTGCAAGCCGTTTCTTATTTCCGATTCTAACTCCCGTGAGGGGGTGAATAGTACATATTCAGTGCCGTCTATTTCAACAGAGCGCTTCCTCTCTTCCTGCGCGAACAGTTGAAATTGAGGAAGTACGAATAAAATCGCTATGAGTAAGGTGTATTTTTGCATAAGCATTTTTCAAAAACGAATTGAATTGCCCTGCAATTCGCTATTGGTTTAATATGTTATTTCTTATTACCCCAACAACCATTGAACACGATAAGTTCATTTTATGCATTTACGGAAGGACTATTTTGAGCCTAAAGCAATGGATTACAGTATTGCTGGAATAGTGGTGGTGGACATCTTTTTTCGGAAGTAAAAAAAATCCGGACGGGATAAAACCGGCCGGATCATAATCAATTTTTCATTTTAGCTGTTCAGTGATTCCCACTTTTTCTTGTTTACAAACCATAAAACCATGGCTAGGATCAGCATAAAGGAACAAAACACGGGAATTCTGAATGATTCAATGAGTCCTTCCATCACTAACTGGGGCGAGATATCGCCTCCCTCAATCATCGCTTCAAGGGCCTCAATCATTCCCGAAATCTGATGAAGAATTCCGGATATAAAAACGGCCACTCCTAA
>CAYVSF010000148.1:0-7023 GCA_964453775.1 uncultured Bacteroidales bacterium | reverse complement strand
ACAGCCCTAACCAACTCTGCAGATTCCCCTTCAATAACCAAAACAAAATCCAATGTTTTGTATTTGGGTAGAAAAATCCCATCCCCTGTTTTATTTTTAATTAAACGGTGACTAAGATCATCATGGAAACATTCGAATTGAGGAAAATGTTTTGTCTCCCGGCTTTTGTCTGTTATTTCCTGATCCTCAATTTTAGTAAGATTTAGGCCTAATTTTTCATTGAGCATCCAGGAAAGGCGATAATCGTTTTCAGTGCTGGAAATCCCAAAATAAACAGCATGTTCATTTTTAGGTTCAGCATTTAATCGGTGTACTTTTTTCTTCACTTTTATTGAGATTTAGTGGGCAGAGGGTTTTTGCATCCTATTTCAATGAAATACCCGGTCTTTGCTATCAAATTTACAAAGAAAAGATGAGCATAAGATTAATCACGGTAAGAATCTGTTTTATCGGGACGAATAAGAAACTAGGAGTGGCCTAGTTGCATCAGGTCTTTTTTCTTTAGGGCTTGTTTTGCTGCTTTTTGTTGGGCTTCCTTCTTCGAAGTGCCTTCGCCCTCACCAACAGGCCTGTTATTTAAGAGGATTTGCGCAGCAAATGATTGTCCTGGATTATCACTTTCCAGTTCCTCATTAAGAAAAGTAAGTTTTTGTTTGTTTTTTTGGGCCCACTCGATAATTTGACTCTTAAAATCGGTGTTTTCATTTTCAATATTATTGATATCGAGTCTTTTATCGATAATTTGTTTGAGGATAAATTTCTTCGTTCGTTTATAACCACCATCAATAAAAATTGCCCCTATAAGTGCTTCCAGTGCATTCCCGTAAATATTCTTAATATCCCTGGTATGTACATAGGAAACAATATAATCATCGAGCCCAAGCTCCATTGCCAATTGATTAAGCTGATCCCTGCTTACAATCCTGGCGCGTAATTTTGTTAGGAAACCTTCTTTTTGACTGGGATAATAATGATATAAATACTCGGCTATTACGGCATCAAGAATGGCATCTCCCAAATATTCAAGCCGTTCATTATTGATACTTTTCCCATTTCCCTGCTTCAAAGTAGCCGATTTATGGGTAAAAGCCACATGAAAGATTTCGGGATTTCGTGGATAATATCCGAGCAGTTCCTTTAGTTTTTTGTAAAAGGAATGATCTTTAAAGATTAAATACCGGATTGAAGGGATTTGCCTTTTCACTGAATTTATTCAGTAAATTTCTTTACAATGATTGAAGCATTGTGCCCACCAAATCCAAAAGTGTTGCTTAAAGCAGCCCTAACTTCTTTCTTTTCCGCCTTATTTGGCGTAAGATTTACTTTATCGTCAATGTTCGGATCGGGATGCTTAAAATTGATAGTGGGTGGAATCATCTGATGCTCAAGTGCACATAAACAGGCAAGTGTTTCAATAGCACCGGCAGCTCCAAGTAAGTGTCCAGTCATGGACTTTGTAGAGCTAATGTTCATTTTGTACGCATGATCTTTGAAAACCTCAATAACCCCTTTTATTTCAGCCACATCACCAATAGGTGTTGCTGTGCCATGGGTATTGATATAATCCAGATCTTCAGGTTTCATATTCGCATCCTTCAATGCATTTTGCATCACATTCTTCGCCCCTAATCCTTCGGGATGGGGTGCAGTAAGGTGATGTGCATCAGCAGACATGCCACCGCCTGCTACTTCTGCATAGATTTTTGCTCCACGTGCTTTTGCATGTTCGTATTCTTCCAAAATTAAGGCACCAGAACCTTCACCCATCACAAAACCATCGCGGGTATTGTCGAAGGGGCGGGATGCTGTTTTATACTCTTCATTTTTGGTGGAAATTGCCTGCATGGAATTAAAACCACCCATGCCGGCTTCATTAATTGATGCTTCGGAACCACCTGTAATAAAAACATTGGCTTTCCCAAGTCTTATGTAGTTATAAGCATCAATAATGGCATTTGTCGAAGATGCACATGCAGAAACCGTAGCAAAGTTCGGACCGCGGAATCCATATTTCATGGATATGTGTCCTGCAGCAATATCAGAAATCATTTTTGGTATAAAAAACGGGCTGAAACGTGGTGTCTCATTGCCGTTTACATAACTGCGAACTTCATTCAGGAAGGTTTCGATGCCTCCGATTCCGGAACCCCAGATTACTCCAGCCAGATCTTTATCCAAAGCATCCATGTCAAAATTTGCATCCTGAATGGCTTCTTCAACCGCAACCAAGCCAAATTGGGCGAAAAGATCAAGTTTCCTTAAATCTTTCCGCTCAAAATGCTCTTTTGGGTCAAAGTTTTTTACCTCACACGCAAATTTTGTTTTAAACTTTTCTGTATCAAAGTGAGTAATTAAATCGGAGCCACTTTCTCCTTTTAGCAAGTTTTCCCAATATTCCTTAATATTGTTACCTATGGGAGTAATTGCTCCAATACCAGTTATTACAACACGTTTCAGTTCCATATCAAATAAGATTTAAAACAAAATTTTAAAGGTTCGGAATTATTTTGCGTGCTCTTCAATATATTTCACTGCTTCGCCAACAGTACTGATATTCTCTGCTTGATCGTCAGGAATAGAGATATTGAACTCTTTTTCAAATTCCATAATTAATTCAACAGTGTCAAGAGAATCGGCACCTAGATCATTTGTGAAACTTGCTTCATTCGTTACTTCGTTTTCGTCTACTCCTAATTTGTCAACGATAATTGCTTTAACTCTTGATGCAGTATCAGACATAACTTTAAGTTTTAATTAATAATTAGGTTTAATTTTTAACAGTGCAAAGAAATACAAATAAGATTCATATTTCAAAAAAAAAATCATTTTTTTAGGGTGTAAAAATAAGTTTTTTTGTCTTTATTGAACCAAATTTTGGAGAAAAATTGGTAAAAAAACCAGACTCAGAGTCGAAAAACAAACATAAAGCACTATATATGAAGAGAATAGCAGTTTTTGCTTCGGGGAGTGGAAGCAATGCAGAAAACCTAATCCGATATTTTTATGGGTCAGATATAATAAATATTAAATTGGTGCTAAGCAATAAGAAAGAAGCTTTTGTTTTGGAACGAGCTAAAAAGTTGGGTGTCCAAACAAAAGTTTTTAGTCGCGAAGATTTTTACGGGAGTAAGCAGGTTTTATTGGCCCTTAAGGATCAACAAATTGATTATATTGTCTTAGCAGGGTTTCTATGGTTGATTCCGGAATATCTTCTCGATGCTTTTCCTAACCGAATTGTAAATATTCATCCTGCTCTTTTGCCCAAATATGGGGGAAAGGGGATGTATGGAATGAATGTTCATCGAGAGGTTGTAAAACAAGGGGAAACGCATTCCGGGATCAGTATTCATCTGGTAAATAAAGAGTACGATAAAGGTAAAATTCTTTTTCAGGCCACTGTTCCTGTTAATAAGGACGACAGCCCCGAAGATTTAGCCCGGAAAGTACATGAGTTGGAATATGAACACTACCCTAAAGTAGTTGAAGCTTATATAGCGGGAGAGATGGTTTAATCGTAGATCCGCCCAATATTAATGTTCAATCCAAAATTGATTATAAAAGGCTGATAATCGTAGGTTAGGTTTTCTTCTGCAAGGGGGATGGATAAACCGCCCTGGAGTACAAATTTGGCATATCGCCATCCTAATTTAGCTGTTACAACAGGTTCAAGAAATGGATCCAGACCTGGGTCAAAATTTTCCAAATCAGGGTTCATACTCACCAAAGAAAGTCTTGTAGCAAAACTTCCATCAAATATTCCCGAACTCATTCCAATTCCCGGTTGCAGAAAAAAGCGCTGGAAAGTGGCATCTGAGTTTGCCGATACCAAATCATTCTCATAATAGCCATTTACCGCTCCCCCGCCATATCCTCCAAAAACCTCAATTCTTCCCACTTCTGATATTTGTCTGTAGTAGCCAATTCCTCCCTCTATCATCAGGTGCTTGTGGAAATTCTCTGTAGAATCGCTTGTTCTGTCTGCATAACTGCCATTTACCATTACAGCGATGTTGTCGGTAATTGCATAGGCTGTTTGCAGATCCAGATTGCTTGTTCCTGCGGCAATTGTGGCTTGTATCTCGCCCTGGTTGCTTAGCATGGGACTGTTGATCATATTGGGGATATATTCGGGGCTGCAGGAATTTGCAAGTATGCCTGCTGTTATTACCAAGATGAGGAAAAGGAGGCGTTTGCTTTTCATAGTTTATTATTTTAGAAAGAAGTGAAATAATCCGTTTAGGTTTTTGGGGAAGTTAGAAAAAAAGACTGTTGATGTCAACAGTCTTTGCTTATTTGGTGTTAAATTCGATTTAATTCTTTAAGCAATTTTTCTTTAACTGCCTGAAACTTCTCGTGATTTTCTTCTTTTACAGGTTCAACAGGCGGGGCTTCAACTTTTAGCGGGTTGATGGCATGGCCGTGCTTCCACATTCGAAAATCCAAATGGGGTCCTGTTGCATATCCTGTACTTCCTACATAGCCAATAACATCCCCCTGGTGAACTCGTTTTCCTACCTTCATTCCTTTTCCATAACGCGAAAGATGGTTATATCCCGTAGTGTATACGCTATTGTGTCTTATTTTAATATAGTAGCCTGCACCTTTCGTATAACCTTTCTTAATTACAGTACCATCACCTATGGCATGAATAGGGGTTCCTGTTGGAGCTGCATAGTCTACACCACTGTGGGGTCGATATATTTTAAGAATTGGGTGAAATCTTCTTCTGGAGAATCCGGAACTAATTCTACTGAATCTTAAAGGCGCTTTTAAGAATTGGCGTTTTAAACTCTGGCCTTGATTGTCGAAGTAACTCAGGGTGCTATCCTGCATAAATTGAAAAGCATGCAGGGTGTCTGTTTTATGATAGAATGTGGCAGCATAAATATTTCCAATACCAATTGAAAGGCTATCTACGTATTCTTCTTCATAAATTACTTTAAAGGCATCCCCTTTTTCCAAACCAAAAAAATCTACAGTCCAGGCATATATTTCTGATAACCGAATAGCCATCATTGGGTTCAACTGGTTGTCAATCATGGTATTCCAAAGACTGCTTTGAATAATTCCTGTCGCTTCTTTCTTAACTGTTCTTATTTCTTTTGCTCCTTTTTCAGCATGGAGAGAATGCAGGTTAATCTTCAGATAATCCACTGGGCTATCTTCATAAACAAAGTAGTAAGGAGTATGGGAACTATCTCTTAATCTGAAAACTTTATAGTTATTTCCTGCCTTTATCTTTCTTAAATCAAATACTTCTTTTGCCTTGTTTATTACATTATTAGTGATCTCTGGCGAATGGGTTTCCATTTCCAGCAATTCTGCCAGATTTTGGTTCCTGTGAATCCTGCCTGTCTCAACATAAAAAGAGTCCACCAGAATTCCATATTCTGTTTTTGTATTCCAGTAAATGATATTTTGATCAACTCCAACGGCATATGGAACCATTTGCTTTCCAGGCATACTGCTGGCTGAGTATATAATAACAAATAAAGCCGTAAGGCTGATCACTAAAGATGTGATAGATATCAACTGAAGACGGCGTGAATATTTGATTTTCTGAATCATGTTTATTTTTTTATTCTGTCAAAACCAAGGCCATATACCCCCATTACATTGCTCACCGAAATGAAGGCATCAGGATCTACATCTTTAATAATTCTTAGAATATGATGAGATTCCGGTTTTCGAACCATTATTAAAAGGACTTTTGTTTCTTTTTTTGAATACCAGCCTTTCCCATCCAAAATGGTAATTCCTCTTCTGATTTCACGTCCAACTCTATTTGCAATTTCTTCATAGTGCTTACTGAAGATAAAAAGCTGAACGGTCCTTTTAGCACCGGTTAGGATCATGTCAATTGTATAGGCCGTAATGGCCATTGTGACATAACCATAAACAATTTTTTCAATTGATTTGAAAATGAAAAAGGAGGAGGAGATAATGATGATATCCAAATAGAGAATTATTTTTCCTGGACTAATATTCCGGTATTTGTTTATTATCATTGCGATAATGTCTGTTCCTCCAGTGCTACCTCCCTGACTAAAAACTAATCCTACTCCTGCACCTGCCAGGATACCTCCAATTACCGCTGCCATAAAGTTTTCATCAACAATAGGTTCCTTGATAATTCCTGAAAGAACGGAGAGGAAAATAGCAAGGATGACGGTTGCATAAATGGTTTTAATACCAAATGCTTTCCCCAGGTGTTTCATGCTAATAATTACCAATATTATATTGATTACCAAATAGGAAATACCTACCGGGAATTTACTGGCATAAAAGATTAGAGTGGCTACACCAGTAACACCTCCTCCAGTAATTTCTGCAGGAATTAGGAAAGCTGTCCACCCCAATGCATTTATAAATAATCCTAAAGTAATGAATGCATAGTCTCTAATCCCTTGACCTATAGAAACCTTCATTAGTTTACTTGTTTTTTTTGAGTTCTGTAAAAAATAGAAATTATTTATTAATTCCTTAAATATAAGGCTTTTCCAGATGTTATACCACTACATTGATGATTTTCCGTGGTACAAATATTACCTTCCGTGGTGTTTTCCCTTCAAGCCATTTTGCTGATTTTTCATGATTTAAAACCTTCTTTTCAGCATCTTCCTTGCTGATATCAGCAGGCAGATCAATTTTAAACCTCATTTTTCCATTAAAAGATACGGGATATGTAATAGTATCTTCTTTCAGGTATTTTTCTTCAAGTTTAGGAAATAAGGCTTTTGTAACAGAAGCGGAATGTCCCAATTGATGCCATAATTCTTCTGCAATATGCGGTGCGTAAGGAGAAATCATGACCGCCAGAGGCTCTAGTATTTCCCGCTTATGGCAATCAAAATCATTTAGTTCATTTACACAAACCATGAAAGTACTAACGACCGTATTGAATGAAAAACGTTCAATATCATCAGAGGTTTTCTTTATGGTCTTATGCAGTACTTTTAATTCATCTTCTGTCGCTTTATCCTCATTTACCAGGAGTGTGCCTTCATGGAAATACAGCCTCCA
>CAYVSF010000147.1:0-7034 GCA_964453775.1 uncultured Bacteroidales bacterium | reverse complement strand
TAAACGTTTTCCTGGATTGTTCTGTGCAAATCGTTCCAGTAGGTGTGGAGCATATCTGGGAAGATCCTGCGGTTTTTCCGGAAGTGCTTCCAAAAGGGCCAGGCGATAATAGAGGCTGTCCAGTTCTCCTTTTTTGTAAAGTTTGTGCAGCAATTTGTTTCTTTTGTTGCGCAGTTGCTCGTGTCCTTTCCCCGGATATATCAGGGACGGTGCATTGGGCAGAACAGCCAGGGTAGCGCTTTCAGCCCAGGAAAGTTGATGGGGCGGACGGCCATAATAGCGCCAGGAAGCTGCTTCCACTCCTACTACATTCCCACCAAAAGGAGCGTTGTCCAGATACAATTTCAGGATCTCTTCCTTGCTGTAAAAAAGCTCGTACTTTGTAGCAAGGATCATCTCCAGTATCTTCTGCGGATAGGTTCTCCTCTTATTGCCCATGGCAATACGTACCAACTGCATGGTAATGGTGCTGCCCCCGCTAACAATTTTTCCTGCCTTTAAATTTTGCCGTGCGGCACGCCAAAGGGAAGCCGGATTGATCCCGGGATGATAGTAGAAATATTCATCTTCGAAATAGCGCATGCATTTCTCTACTTTTTTGGGAATGCTATCCAGACCCGGAAACCTCCATTGGCCATCGCTGGCAATTTTTGCCCCCAGCAATTGACCCTCTTGCGATTCAAGCACTGTAGAACATGGCTTATCTATCCCGGGCAATGGAATGATAAAGTATAGAAAGGAAATGACCACTAAAAGCAGCAGCCATTTCCTCCTGATGATGTATTTGATTGCTTTATGCATTAATTCGTTTTTACTACCTTCACCCATCGACCTTCCGTTCGGGCATTTATCCGGTTATCATACATCGCCTCACACATTATAGAGGGCAGGTAAAATTCACCGGCATAGGCAGCATTGAGCAATACCACAAAGGTTTTGCTTTTTCCCTTGCGCAGTTCGAAATAAGTGTACACCCTGTCATCACGAATATCCCTGTATTGGGGCTGATCAATTTCATGGCCGCTTCCTACTTCATACATGCGGGTATTGTGTATTTCCCATCCTGAAGGGAAAATTTGCGTTAGGGCCAGTTCTTTGTAATGTCCCCTGATACCCGGATTGCTCAATGTGACGATAGCTTTAAAATCAGTTCCCTGTTTTAAGCTGCTTACATCAACAGTATTCCCGTCCATATCTTCATAGAGAATTCGCATTCTCAGGTTATTCTCCTCCCCGGCCAGGGTATTCTCCACAGGAGTTCCCTGTACGGCAAGGTTTACATAAATCATCGACTCTCCCGTGTTTTTTACTGTTGATGAAATGGTTTTTTTCTGATTTATCGCTTTACTGAACTGTTCTATAGATTTGTCTGTGGCAACCCGGTCTTCTTCGCCTGCAAACTTATATTCAAAGCTCAGTTTTGAATCAGTTAGTTCGGTTTCACCCGCAAATTTGGCCATGGCCATTAAAGCATAAGCTGTCGATTGTGTACTCATCCACCTGCTACTGCTTAATTCAGCAGAAATTGTTTCCATTAATGGAACTGCTTCGTTTTTCATGCCAAGGATCGTATAGGTTTCCAGTATCATGGCATAATCACGGGTAGTTGAACCATAGGTATAAGACAGCTCTTTGTAGTCTTCCAGTTTCCAACTAAGTTGATCCACCATTTTTTTGGCCACATCTTTTTTGCCTGCAAGGGCATAGGCTGCTGCCAACCTCCACTTTGCCTGTGTTGTCAGGTTGGGCATTTCTCTTAACCGGTTCATGCTTCCAATCTCTGCCTCTCCGGCTAATGCCAAGGTATAAAGCTTATACGCCTGGGCCAATAGTGACCATTTGTATCCATTGTACGACCAGTTTCTGGCTGACCGTCGTTGATAATCGATCCAGCTGTCTTTGATGCCAATGGGCAGGGCATATCCTTTTTTCTCGGCTTCCAGCATAAAATGTCCGGCGTAGCTCGTACCCCAACTGCTTACATCGGCATTGCCCGGCCAGTAGCTGAAGGCTCCATTGGAAAGCTGGAAGGAGAGGAGCCGTTCTAAACCGGCTTCCACATTCTGTTCTATTTTGTCCTTCATTTTTGAATCGGTCTCTATTACAGCAGAAAGGTACAACTGGGGGAAGGCGGCCGAAGTTGTTTGTTCAATGCATCCATGAGGATACTGCAGTAGGTATTTTAGGCGTCGGCCAAAATCAATAGGAGGAATGTTGGATACTTCCAGGGTAGCGCTATTGGTTCCTGCAATGCCAAATATGTCTGATTCCATGTTCCAGCTCTCTCCAGGCGACAGGGCTGTCATTTCTGTTTCTGTAATCGGTGGATTGGCCGCGCGTACGTCAATTTCTATCTCGTAATCCGCTTTTTCATTTCCGGCTTTGGCCATTATTTTTACCTTTCCTATGCCGAGGTTATTAGATACTTTCAAATCAAAACTTAGATCATATTCCCCGGTTTCTGTAATTGTTACTTCTTTCTTTTCTTCTCCGGAGATGGTGAAATAGTCATTGCTTTCCACCCATACTTTAGCCGATTTAAACTTCTCATCCATGGCAAAGAGGGTCACGGGTAGTTTCACTTTCTCCCTGGGACCTACCACTCGTGGGAGTGTAGCCAGCAACATCAACGGGTTCTTTACCGGAGTTGCCTTTTCTGCAAAACCATATGCTCCGTCATTGCCTGCTACTACCATTGTACGGACCGAACCAATATATTTGGGCAGTCGAATGGCATGTTTTGCTGTTCGATTGTGTTTCAGTTCAAAGGGGCCCAGAAATTTAACCACCGGTTTAAAGCGGTCTGCTTTTTTCTTGCCCTGGTTGAGTAGCTCTTCATCACCACCAATGGCAAAAACTTGTTGCAATTGACCCCCATAAGCTCCAAGCACCATATCGAACAGGTCCCAGGTTTTCACACCCAGGGCTTCGCGTGCATAAAAATTGCTCCAGGGGTCGGGTGTTTTAAAACGGGTAAGATCCAACAGGCCTTCATCCACAATGGCCAGCGTATAGGTCATCGGCTTTCCGTTTTCCTCGCTTACTTTTAAGGTGTACTCTTCTTCCGGTCGGAGACTTTCCGGCATGTCAATTACAGGATGAATTCTTGTTGTCGGATCTTCTACATACAGCGGGATTACGCCATATAACCGGATAGGTAAATCGTTTTCAGTCTGGCTGTGCGGTTGAAGCAGGGTTATGTTCACATAGATGTTCGGTGCCATCTCTTCGGTTAGTTTGAACTCGAAGCTTGTTGCTTCCTCACGTGTATCTACCCAAAACATGTCCAGTACCTTGCTGCCATCTTCCAGGCTTACCAGGGCACGGCCATTAGCGGAACTTGGGAAAGTAATCTTTGCTTCTTCACCCACGGTATAGTTTTCCTTATCAGCAGAGAACATCAGCATTGATGCGCCACCTGGATTCTCCCGCTGTCCGCGTCCGGCCCATCCCGGCCAGTCGATGTATACGGTTTTTCCGCAGGAATGTCCCGAAGGATCAGAAATGCGAATGAGGTAGCGGCCCCATTCGGGGTACTTGATTTCGAATTTGAAGCTTCCAAAGCCATCCTTGTTGGTGGAAAGATTGGTAGTGTAAACCGGCGTATGTCTTCTGGAACCAACATAGGAAGCCAGGTTGTCGCTTCCCGATTCCCACCACCAGCGCCAGTTAACTTTGTAGATTTTTACTTCTAGATTTTTTCTTGCTACCGGTTCTCCGTCCATATTAGCTGTCACCACATCTACCTGGTGCTTTTCATCGGTGAGTAGCATGTTGCGCCGTTTATCGCCTTTGGGTGTTTTTAATCCCACATAGTAGCTGTAAGGAGCATAGGGAAGTGCAAACTGGTCGATACTAAATTCCCCTCCTTTTTCAAATACCCGGGTTAAAAAAGTGGCTCTCAACATGCCGGGTGTATTATCCCGGAGATCAAAACTGGCATTTATACTGGCATTTCCTTCCGAATCGACTTTATCATCGAAAATGGTAAATTCACGCGTGTCAAAAGAACTTGCCGGGTCGTTGAATGTATAATTCGTAAAGCGTTTAAATTGAACGGGAGCCTTGCTGAGTTTAACATCCACCTGGGCATCCAGGTTTCTTGCTACCGCTCCATGCAGCCATTTGACATTCAGGGTGCCGCTTACCTTATCGTGTTTAGCTGTGAGCTTGTCGGTGCCAAAATCAATATTGATTTTTAAACGGTTGGGTTTTACGGTTTCGATGCGGAGGATCTTCGTGAAAACAGTTCCTCCAACACGCACTTTAGCTATCCAGTTGCCAGTGATGGCTTCATCATTAGTTTTGGTTTTGAAAGAGTAAAAACCATTTAGATCTTGTGTCTTAATAATGCGTTTCACAATTTGCCCATTGGGATCATACATTTCGAATACCACCGGATGGTTTTCGGGCAGTTTGTTGTTTTCGTCTTCTAAAATGAAACTTACAAATAATGAATCACCCGGTCTCCAGACGCCGCGTTCACCGTAAATATATCCTTTAATACCTTTTTGAACTACATTCCCGGATACATCAAATTTGCTGAGGGAAAGCGACGAACCATCATCCAGTTTCAGGTAACCACGCTGTTCGCCCTGTTTTGCAACCAGGAGAAAGGGTTTGTGTTCAAAACCGATGGTGAGTAATCCATTCCCATCTGTTTTTCCTTTATTGATAAGCTGCTGTTGGTAGTTGTAGATTTCCACTTCCACACCGCTTAGAGCTTTGGTGTTCTTAATATTTGTTACAGCAACCACTAGCTGTTTGTCGGTTCCCGCTTTAGCAATAATCCCTAAATCAGAGGACAGTACATTCCTGGAGATTTTTTTATTTCGGTAGTAGGAGACGTGGCATGGATTATCCCGTTCGCGCCAGTTGTAGTTATAATAATCGTAATAGTAGTAATCCTGTGCATTGTCCCAGTAGCTCATTTCTTCTTCATCCGAATTGTCCCATTCTTCTATATCTTCCTCAACCTCTTCATCATCGCTGTTTTTACATGGATAGAGTGAGTAGCTTTTCTTAAAACTTAACTCAACCCTGTAGATGGCTCCGGGATCTGTATGGATCAATTCTGCCAAATCAATGGCAAAGGCGTTCCATTTTCCGTAATCCATCACATTGGGTGACATCAGCTCTATTTTCTTTTTCAGGATAAGCCGGCCCACACGTTTTAGTTGGCTTCGCCCATCCAGGCGGTTTGCCTGAAGGAACTGGGCAATATTATCTTCATAAATTTTCACTATTTTCACATCTACTGCAGAAAGGTTAACCGCTTCAAAGGAGAATTTCAAACCATCGGAATTCGGCATGATTACTCCTTTCCCTATCAGTCTTACCTGGGGCTTTATGGCTTCAAAGGTGAGTTCCTGTTCGATCCCTTTTTCCAGTTTATAACCGCTGGTGTTTAGAATTCCACGTTCAACAATTACCTCATTCGAGCCTGTAAAACGATAAGGGGTATATGCTTTTACTTCATTGCCATCTATTTTAAACCGCAAATCATCTTCTCCCTTCATACGAATTAGGCCACGTAAATCCTGAGATTTCTTGATAGGATCGCTAAAACTGAGCAGAATATATTGTTCAGGTTGCTGAATAACAACCATCTGCATCAACTTGAAACTAAAGATGGAGGGAATTTCCACAACTTTTTCCAAATCTTCAATACCAATCTTGCTGCCTTCGATCTTCAGGAGCAATTTTTCATCTTCTTCCAGTCGCTTTATGTGTTCAATTTCCAGATGGTGAACTCGTTTGGCATTATCATGTGTCCACTTGATATTTTGTTTTTCGCCTTTGTAGCTGGCAGAAATAATATTTTCCAGTGTGGTGTTTTCAATATAGTCTTTTACAGCAATGCTTGCCGTAAATTTATTGTCCTTCAGGTCATCATTAGAATAGGGTTGCAGACGCGTGTTTTCAATGGTAAACTGCTGGTGACTGGTTTGGAATTGAAAATTAAACTTTTTGTATTTATCGGGCACTTCACGAATTTTATCTACACTAAATTCAACTTCATACAATGTTCCGTAAGGCAGGAGTTTATTGGGGCGGAATTCAATGGTCCTATTGTCAATCCAAACGGATTCTCCTTTTATATCAGGATTGAATTTGAAAATATTCACATTTACCGGGCTGCCGCTCTTTACTTCCTTTTTTACGGGGGCTGCAAGTTTAATTCGGATGTTCGATTGAATGGAAATGATTCCTGAGGTGTAACCGGAAATGTAGTTGCTAAATCCCGGATCGATTTTTACCGGTGGCGGTATTTTATTACTTGTGGTTTTGACAATGGTAAATGTTATTGCAGCAATAGCAAGAACTGCTGCAAGAATGATTAGGATTTTCTTTTTTTTCATGATATCAGGATTAGGGTATGAATAATTGTGTGTTGAATGTTAAAGATAGCAACATCAGGAGAAAAATAAAATTTCCATAATTGGTTATAAGATTTTTTTTCTAAAATCATCAATTAACAAATACGAAGAGCTGGTTTTTTGAAGCGGACAAAAAGCATAAAACGGCAGCTATCCCAAAAAAAGCAATACCAATCGCAGCTGGTATTTTGATATAATATCAGGAGATAGCGTGTGTCTTTAAACGAGTTGGAAGTATCAATTGGAATCAATAATGACTTCCTCAATACTTCGCAAAAAGTGACTACAATTGCAAGATTAGCTCTTTAAAAGGTATAAGAAAACCTTTCAATATCTCCCTTAAACCATTTCTCAACGATTGCTTTGCTTTCCCTGTCGTAGTATTTTCTGTAGTTCTTTTTCTTGGTTTTGTTGAGGTGGGGAAGTTTCTTTTTCACACCAATTATTACAGCAAGCTTCTTAAAATCCTCTGAAAGATGTTCCATTTTAAGAATATGATCTACTACGATTTTGCCCTCGTAATCTTAAAGACATTCTGCCTGGGGTTGAAACATTTTAGGAATGTCGAAATAGAAGGAATCTTTGTGTTCTCCATCGGTTTTTTTACCAATTCTTTTGATAATATAGATTGTTTTTATTAATTCTGAAGTATTT
>CAYVSF010000146.1:0-7071 GCA_964453775.1 uncultured Bacteroidales bacterium | reverse complement strand
AAACTGGGCAGCCGAGCCTGAGGTGATGAAGGTGTATGCCAAGCACTACAAAACAGGGGAACCCATGCCGGATGAGCTGATTGCCAAGCTGGAGAAGAGCAGCCATTTTAATCAGGGATTTGCAACAGTGGAGTATATTGCTGCCGCCATTCTTGATTTGGATTACCATACCGCTGAAAATCCTGAGAATATCGATATTAATGCTTTCGAGAAAGCTTCTATGGATAATCTTGGTTTAATAGACGAAATTATACCACGCTATCGCAGTACCTATTTTGGACATATTTCAAGCTCGGGATATGCTGCCGGATACTATGTTTATATGTGGGCCGGTGTTTTAGATTCAGATGCTTTTATTGCATTCAAAGAAAGTGGCGATTTGTTTAATCAAGAACTTGCTTCAAAATTTCGTAAACATTGCCTGGCAGAAGTAGGAAATGGAGAAGGAATGGAGCAGTATGTGAAATTTAGAGGAAAAGAACCCGAAATTGATGGATTATTAAGGAAACGTGGCTTTCTGAACTAATAAAGAACTTTTTTATACCGGGGTGTCAGTTTTACTGGCACCCTTTTTTTTGTGTTTTTTTTCGGTTTTTTTGATCTTTCTGGATAATTAATCAGTATAAATTTCAAATTTATACTTGTTTTAAATAAGAGTCAAAGGTCTGTTTGTCTGAAATTTATGAGTTTCAAGTATTTGTATATGTGTATGCTTCGAACCAACTGATACTTAATTTTTAAGAAAGGGTATAAGAAGTTTTTATCTTTACAGGCAGTAAACACTTAAATTTTTTAAATTATGAAAAAACCTAAACTATTATTCCTTATGGTATTGATGTGCAGTTACATGGCAAGTGCACAAAATACGGATTTAACCATTTCTATACAATTGGATGGATATGGTGAAGAAATTAGTTGGAGTTTGACAGATGTTGACGAAACTACCACATATGGAGAAACCTCGGCAGGCGACTATGCAGAAGAGGATGGAAACCTTGTTACAGAAGTAATATCTGTTCCTGTTGGGCAGGAGTACCTGTTTACCATAAGAGATTCATATGGTGATGGTCTGGGAAATGCCGGGTGGTATGAGGTAGAGGCATTTGATTTTATATTTGCATCAGGAGGAGGGAATTTTGGTAAGATTGCAAGTCATTCATTTGTTTTAACCACTCCGGATGATCTTAATGCAAGAATGGAGAGCATCATTATCGAGAGTTTTGTAGAGCAGGAGAATGTTCAAATACAAGGCAGCTACAGTAATTATGGACTGAACACTATTACTAGTTTGGATGTTATTTGGTCTGTTAATGATGGGATTGTAAATACAGAGAATGTTACGGGATTAAACCTTTCATCGAATGATATCGCTGAGTTCACGCATAATATTTCCTGGGATGCCTCATCGGCCAATGCAAATGATTTGAATACATTAAAGGTTTGGGTGGATAACCCGAATGGATCGAGCGATGAAAATCCTGATGATGACACTTTAACCAAAGAGATCTACGTATTAGTAAATTCTTCTAAACGAATGGCTCTTATCGAACACTTCACGAATGCTTCTTGTGGTCCCTGCGCCGCTCAAAACCCGGTACTTAATGAACTTATGCAAAGCGGAATCAACCCTTCCAATGTGTCTCATATAGCAGTGCATACGAGTTGGCCGGGAACTGATCCCATGTATACATTTAACCTGAATAATGGCCAGAACAATGCAAGGGTAAGTTTTTATGGTGTGTCTGGTGTGCCAAATGCTGTTTTATCCGGAAATCAATTCCAGGGTGGCCCGGCAAATATAACACAATCCATGATTGACAATGAACTTGAACGCCCTGGTTTGTTTGAAGTGGAGTTTGATTTTGCAAAAAAGCACAGTAAAAGCTTATCATTTGCAGTTACACTAACTTCATTAGCCGATTTTTCAAAATTGGCCCCGGAGGGTGTAAATGTATTTGTAAGTTTGGTAGAAGATAAGCATTATGAAGAAGCACCTGGTTCGAATGGGGAAACTTCCTTTGAAAATGCAATGCGCTATATGAAAAATGTTGATGGAGAGAATATAGGGAGCCCGGCATATGAAGAGGAACAAACAATTAATTATACGGTGAGTCCGGATGAGGAAATACTACTTGAAAACTGTCAGTTGGTTGTATTCCTTCAGGATACGATTTCTAAGGATATATACATGGCTGCTCAAAAGAATTTCTTGATTTCTCCTAAAGCTACAATGAATCTAAATGACGGAGAGACAGCTGTTCATGATCAGACGAAACCCATCATTCATTTCAATCAAGCTGTACGTAAGTTGAATGACGATCCATTAGATGATCCTTCTCCTTATATTACCTTTAAAAAGGACAATGAATCTGGCGAGGATGTTCTGTTTACAGCTGATTATATTGACGATTTACATCAAATCGTAATTGATCCGGATACCTTATACCCTTCTACAAATTATTATCTTGCCCTCAATGATGGTTTGGAAAATAATGAGAACGATTTGGTAAACGGGAAGAGCATTTCCTTTACTACCCATACACCAACAATCCCTGTTGCGCAATTTGATCCTTCAAATAGTGCCAAAGATGTAGGATTGGATCAAGAATTAAAGATTTCTTTTGATCAGGAAATTAGACATCTGGATGATTCTCCAATTGCAGATCCTGCTGAAGTTTTAGAGTTGAGAAAAGGAAGTTCTACCGGTGAATTGGTAACGATTGAAGGTTCATTGCACGGAGATACTACATTTGTTGTTAATTCGTCTGAAATATTAGAATTAAATACTGTCTACTACCTGGGTTTCAAAGAAAACTTAGAGAACAGGTATGACATGGAGTATACTGCTGAAAGTATAACATTTACAACCACTTCAAATGAACCAACACTTACTTTCCTGCCAGAAGATGGTGCTACGGATGTGGGGCTGAATGTCAAAATTAAGTTTATTTTTGATGATGTTATGCGGAAGCTGGATAATACATCAATTGATTCACCGACTGATTTTTTAACGCTTAAGAAGGATAATGCATCGGGTGAAGATGTAGCATTTACTGCTACCATTGATGAGGAAAAGAAGATAATTACGATGGTTACTGAAAGCAATCTGGAAATGAATAGCGACTTTATTGCAACAATTTCTGCAGGTCTGGAAAATATCCAAGGAGTTCCATTTTCGGGAGCAACTGTAAGTTTTACAACGGGAGAAGAAACAACCGGGATAAATAGTTCTGAATCAACACCGCTTCAATTATATCCCAACCCTGCAGTTGATCATATTGCTATTGGAAAAGACTTTTCACAGATGGAAGGAGCTTTTGTTCGTATCTTTGATGCTACAGGTAAAATGATTTACCAGGAAGAATGGTCTGCCGTTTCAAATGACCTCATATATATTCAAGACCTAAAGGAAGGTGTTTATCTTCTGCAAATTGGTAATGAAAGTAGCCTCAAATCAGAAAAATTTATTAAAACAAAGTAATTTTACAACCGGGAAAATATTAAGACCTATTTTCCCGGGAAATACCACGTATCATGAAAAGAACAATTTTATTTTTTGTTATTGCTTTTAGTATGCTTTCTTCATTTGGGCAGCAAACGAACTTCCCAAATGTTCAAATAAAGACGCTTGAAGGGTTGGCTGTTCAAACTGCTGATATATTGGATGCAGATGGGCCTGTTATTCTGAGCTTTTGGGCAACGTGGTGTAAACCATGTATTAAGGAATTAGATACTTACAACGAAATGTTGATAGATTGGACAGAAGAAACAGGTGTGAAATTTGTTGCAGTATCTGTTGATAATGCCAGAAGTATGTCTCGTGTAGCACCATTCGTAAATGGGAGGGGATGGGATAATATCCGGTTTTTTTTAGATCCCAATGAAGATTTTAAGCGGGAAATGAATGTGGTAAATGTGCCGCATACTTTTTTGCTTAATGAAGATAGAGAGATTGTATGGCAACATACCTCATATAGTGAAGGAGATGAGTACGAACTTTACGAACAATTGCTGAAACTGGTAGAAAATTAAAGAGAGATGAGAATCAAATTTGTTGTAGCACAGTTGTTACTCTTTTTGTTTTTTACTGATTTTGCCACAGCACAGAAGGATGTTGGTCAGTTGAGGGGTAATTTTGAAGTAAATGCCAGAATTTATCAACCCGATAGTGTGATTGGTGCAGATACGGTTCCGGGTATTTTCAGGATGAATAGTTATGCCAATCTCATTTATACTCGTGGAGATTTCACAGCAGGCCTGCGGTATGAGGCTTATCAAAAGCCTTTGCTTGGATATGATAAACGCTACGAAGGACAGGGAATTGCTCACCGCTATTTTTCCTGGGAAAACGAGGCCTTGGGAATCACTGTAGGTAATTTTTACGAGCAATTTGGCAATGGTTTGATCCTTCGAAGTTATGAGGATAAAGCTTTAGGTGTGGACAATAGTTTTGATGGAGTACGATTCAGACTACATGCTTTAAATGGAGCTAATATAACTGCTTTGGTTGGAAAGCAGCGCTATTTCTGGGATAAAGGACCCGGGATTGTGAGGGGAGTAAATGGTGATTTTTATTTAAATGAACTATTGCCTTTGTTGAGTGAATCCAAAACAATTTATCAGATGGGATTGGGGTTTGTAAGTAAATACCAGGAAGATAATGATCCGGTTTATAAGCTGCCTGAAAATGTTTCTGCCATCTCCGGGCGAATGTCTGTCCAGAGAGGATTTATAAATGTTTCAGGGGAATACGCTTACAAGATTAATGATCCCTCTGCCGATAACGGATATATTTATAAGAATGGAGATGCCTTGTTGATAAATGCCAGTTATTCCCAATCCGGACTTGGAATATTTGCCGGCTTTAAACGTATTGACAACATGAGCTATCGTTCTGATAGGAATGCCGGGCTAAACAATTTGAATATCAATTTTTTACCTGCAATTAGCAAAGTACATACCTACAGCCTTGCCGCTATGTATCCTTATGCTACGCAACCAAATGGAGAAGTTGGGTTTCAGGGAGAAATCAATTATAGCATCAAACGGGAAACCCTCTTAGGCGGAAAATACGGAACTAAACTGAGCTTCAATTACTCCCAGGTCTATAGTTTGAAGACATCACCGGCCTTTGACGGAACAGGATATGAAAGTGATTTCTTTGGTCTCGGAGATGAATTGTATTTTAGGGATGCGAATTTTAAGCTCTATAAAAAGTTTAGCAGGGATTTTAAGACCACAGTCAGTTACTTTAATATTGCTTACAATAAAGATGTTGTTGAGGGAGTTGCAGGTTATGGCATGGTGAATGCAAACATTGCAGTTTTAGATATGACTTACAAAATCAGTATGCGTAAAAGCTTACGATGGGAGATACAGGGCTTGTTCAGTAAAGACGACAAGGGAGACTGGGCATCGGTTTTGCTGGAATACAATGTTGCCCCCAAATGGTTTTTTGCAGTGAGCGATGAGTACAACTATGGGAATCCTCATGAGGAGAAGCAAGTTCATTACTACAGTGTAAATGCTGGATACAAAAAAGGAGCAAGCCGGATTGAATTGGGGTATGGAAGACAACGCGATGGCATTCTGTGTGTTGGAGGTGTTTGTCGGCGTGTTCCATCTTCCAGTGGTTTTTATATAACAATAAGCAGTAGCTTTTAAAAGTCAGCGTGATGATGAAAATAATATTCAAAATTACAATACTTGTTATTGTGCTATGGTTTACAGCTTGCGATATCGTTGAAAAACCATATAT
Organism: uncultured Bacteroidales bacterium; assembly: GCA_964453775.1. Classification (GTDB taxonomy): domain Bacteria; phylum Bacteroidota; class Bacteroidia; order Bacteroidales; family UBA12077; genus CAYVSF01. The sequence continues at coordinate 1,313 of CAYVSF010000146.1, read as the reverse complement.
CGAATTGTCTGACGATAATTGTGGCAATGCAGATGGGCCAGTTCCTATTAGGCAAATTGTAGTAGAAAAGTACACGGGACATAAATGTGGAAATTGTCCCGAAGGCGATGAAAAAATGCATGAACTTATAAACAGGTATTGTGATCATGTGATTCCTGTTTCTATACATGCCGGATATTTTGCTCAGCCTGATGCTACAGGTAAATACAGCTATGATTACACAACAACTGAAGGTGATGAACTGGATGAATATTTTGGAAGTAGCAACGCGGGCTTGCCAAATGCAATAATTAACAGAACCGAATATGACGGCAAGCAAATACTATCGCCTTTTGAATGGGCAGCTGCTGTTGAAGATTTTTTACACCAGGCACCCGAAGCTGATATTCATATCACAGCGGGAGTACCTGAAGGCAGCAGGGTATTAAGTACAGAGATTCAGGTGACCTTCCTTAAAGAGTTTGCTGAAAATATCCGGTTAACCGTTTATTTACTGGAGGACAGTATCATGACCTGGCAAAAAGATTACAAGGCAGATCCTCCTGATATAAAGAATTATACCCACAACCATGTGTTGCGAGCGGCTTTAAACTCTACCTGGGGAGAACAACTGACAAATGTTGCTGATAAGGGAGATGTGATGTCAAAAAACTTTGAATATAGAATTCCGGAACACATTCAAATAGAATATTGCCAAATTGTTGCTTTTATCTCAAAAGATAATTCGGATGAAGTAATTCAGGCCGCATCAGAGGAAGTATATTATAATGATTAAGAAATTTATTAACCTGTTAAAAAAAGAGCTATGAGAAAAGTTTACATCACCATATTAATTCTATTATTTGCATTTGCAGGTGTTAGTCAGAATATAGACCTGCTGGATATGGACAACAACAGCATTAAGAACGATACGCTTTTTATAGAAGCAGAATCGGATGATTCTTTGGAAATTCATCTTAGTGTCGTGAATTTATATACAAGGGAATTACCTGTTTTAGCGAAAAAGTACGAGTTAAAAGTACAGGAGGGAAGTGAAAATACCTTTTGTTGGGGGACCTGTTATCCTCCTAATATTTATGTGGCATCAACTGCTATAACAATTGCACCCCAGGATACCAATAAAAATGACTTCTATCTTGATTTTTATCCATTGGAGACTATAGGCAATAATCAAATTGGTCTAACATTTTATAACGAAAACAATGAGGAGGATTCTGCTTTTGTGATAGTTGATATTACTATTACCGGGAGTACAACTACCGGCATTGGGCAACTAGGAATGGTGCAACAAGTATATCCGAATCCGGCAAATG
>CAYVSF010000145.1:0-7119 GCA_964453775.1 uncultured Bacteroidales bacterium | reverse complement strand
CAATTCCATTATCTTCTACAAAAAACTCCAGTTCATCGCCTTTTTGATAATATCCAAATTTCACGGTTCCTTCATGTGTAAATTTCAGGGCATTATCGAGCAAATTAACAAGTATTTGCTTCAATTTGGTCTCATCAGTTTCAAGCACAGCATCCTCATCCTCCAATCCTTTTATCAAATCCAAATGAATCGGTGGAGCTTTACGCAATTTATAGATGGAAAACAGCTCATCCATAATGCTATTAAGAAAAACCCGAGAAGAATAAATTGTTTCCTGTTTTGTATCGAGAGAAGACATCAGGAGAATATTACTGATAATTGACAGCAACTGCTCTGCACTCTGATTTATAACATGAATGTATCGTTGCATTTTTTCATTTGTGAGGCCATTAGGCTTTAATAATTTTGAGAATCCCATTATAGCATTCATTGGGGTTCGTACCTCATGCGAAATATTTTGCAGAAAGGCCGTCTTTAACATGTTACTCTCTTCTGATTTTTCTTTTGCTTTGCTTAATTCTTTTACCTTCTGTTTCAGCTCGGTTATATCCATCACCGTGGAAACCATTATATTTTGATCCGGTAAAGGAATATTTACGGCATTCACAAAACGCTTGTTCCCGTCTTTTTGCGTTATCTCAATATTCTCCCACTGCATTCGTTCTGGTACTCCGGAATTGATATCTTCTGTAATCTTTTTTACAAGCATATTACGATACTCTTCATCGGGATATACCTTTTCAAAAAACCTGCTAATATCCACCAACTCCTCTTTGGGCCAACCATAGATCTCTACGAATTTATCATTCATATAAGTAGCTACACCCTCATCGATTTTGTTCAGGGCAATACCGATAGGCAGGTTATCCAGAATGGTCTGAATAAAAATATTTTTCTCCTCTATTTCACGTGTATGTTTTTGTTGTTCGGTAACATCTCTTATAAAAACAAGCCCGCCATTTTTACCCTCATATATTACGGGGACCCCGGAAACCTCTGCATCGACAGTTGTACCATCCATGCGTATAAGCTTTTCTTTAATTAAAGGCTGGGTTAGCCTGTCTTCATTAAAGCCTTTTATTCGCTTATTTACTTTTGCATGGTAATCCGGGTGCACATGATCCAAAATATTTTTCCCTAAAAGCTGTTCTGAATTCTCTGCCCGGAATAGTTCCAGTCCTTGTTTATTTACATAGGCAAATTTCCAGTCGGTTTGTATAAAAACAGGATCCGGAGCATTATCCAACAGCATCCGAAAATACCGTTCGCTTTCCTCTACCTTCTCACGAGTTCTCAATAGGTCTTCTGCTTGTGCCTTGTACTCTTCGTATAGCGAATAATACTCATCTTTCGCTTGCTTTTGTTGTCGCTCCGAAACCCGAAGTTCCTCATTTTTTTGTAGCAGGGCATTTCTCGATTCAGAAAGTAAACGCAGATGCCTTTTCACAAATAAAAACAATAAGAAAGTAGTTACAACGATAAAAAACCAGCCTTTTATGGTCTGAAAATGCGTAAGCCTGGAAATATCGGGCAGCATTTGTTCCAGCAAGCGGTCTGAAAAGAGGATCCAAAAGGCTCCGAAAATCAAATAAGCAAGTGCTACTTTATACTCAAATTTCAACCGCATAAGCATAATTATGATAGGATATCCCTAAGGGTTTCATCCAAACCCTAATTTAAGGATAAAAAAATAATCGCATTCTTAAAGATATTAAAACCAAATCTGAACATCAAGTATTAAACCACAGAAAAAAGAATTTGTTTTCAGATGAATTCAAAAACAAACTACTTCATTTTTTCTTCATCCACAACACTAAAGCCAAATGTCTTAATAATTCGCATATCCGGTGGGATGGTGAAAATCCAGTCAACAATCTCTTTGTATTCCACCGATTGGGTGTAGGGGATATCTTCTTTCAACAAAACAATAATTGCCCGGTGTATTTCTGATTTTTTATCGGTCTCGAGGATATAATCGATATGCGTAGTGGGGAAGTCATAAATTTGGTTAGCCTGCATCACAAAGGAAGATTCATAATCATTCGGAAACAATTGATAGGCCTCCGATTCGGATATTAAAAACATCTTTATCCAGGCATTTTTAGATACTTTCACCGTAAATGTAAGCGGTGTGCCAGTTGGGTAGAACATCTTAAAACCCTCAATCCAGGCATCGAAAGCAATATCCTTCTCGGTTTCGTATTTCATCACCGTGCAGTTGATGGTCACCTCTATCTTTAGGTTCCCTTCCTGGGTAAATCCTCTTTGGACGTCGATGACTTCTACATCCTTTACTGATCCCTGGATATCGGAAAGGATATCCGAAGTAAACAGTTCTTCATAGTTTCCGGCCTCTTCGGATTTAAAGTAATCGGAATATGAAGCGATATTTTCTGCAACGCCTGCTCTTTTCAGGGCTTCGGTTTTTGCCTCATTGATAGCACGCGCGGTGACATCTTCCATACTTTCGGTGGTCGAACCAATAGCCATTCCTTTTACACCTTCAATTTTTACTTCTTTTACCTTTTTTTTGGCCGAAAGTGGCTGAAACGATAATACAATGCTAAGTATTGCCAGTAATATCAATCGATAGTTCATGATGCAGGGTTTAAATTTCATCTTAAAGATACAAATAATCTGAGCTGCCAGAAATGAGAAGAGCAAATATTTTGCCAGAAAAAACTCCAGGCAATACGCTAAAATGCTTAATTAGTTATCACATAAATAGGATATAAAACATTGCTAATATTACAATCATAATTTTCAAAGCATACTCAGCCATTTTAAGAATTCGTCCCAGGCGGCTTTGCTGGTTCCGTCTTCATAATGAATAAGCCCCATTGTTTCCAGCGATTCTTTAAAAGCATCTATAAACTCCTGGGGCATGCCTTCATCTTCCAGAAATTGAGCAAACATATCTGTCGTTTCAGGCGACCAGTCGACCAACTGAAAAACATAGGCTGCACGAATGCGATCTTCTTTTATCATCTCAGTGAAAAAAACGTCAAAAAATCGGCGTTGAGTTTCTTCTGAGCTGTTTAACACATCACCACCGCTCCACATTCCCAGTTCCTGAATAACTATCTGCTTATCTCCGGAAGCATCAAGTATTTGCTGAATATCAAGTTTAATTTCGGTTTCCGTTTGCGCGGGATAATAGGGTGGTTCAGCAATAAATTTAGCACCATAAAAATTCCAGCAGGCAACATCACAGGCTTCAATAATAGCAGCCATTCCGGGCTTACCCGAATCGAGACTCCCTTCGGCCATTGTTACTGTTACGGCCATATTTGGATCCAGGGCGTGGATGTGTTCCTTCGATGCTTCTAAAAACGCTAGAATCTCCTTGTGCAAATTGGAGATCTCGCCAAAACTGTTATCAGCCTCATTGGAAATAGAAATCAGAAATCCATCGTATTCCACCAGCATGGGAATAACCCAGTCCATTAAAGCCTTAAAGCGTTCCATCAACACTGGATCATCAAGACTTGTTCCTTCCAGGTCGGCAGGCAAAACAGGCCCTTCACTATCATAGACCGAAATCAAAAGGAAGGTCTGTAAATTCTGGTTTTTGTACTCCCTAAGCCGCTCTTCCAGGGCTGTTTTATTGTATTCGTTCGGAGCCGGCTCCAGCTCGGGCCAGTCGATTTGCAGCCGGCCAACTTTCATACCGGCATCAACGGCATCGGCCCACCTGGCATCAATCGAATCGCCTGTAGCCGGGGGATTTGAGGCATTAAACCCTTTTATCATACCAATCGCATTCGTACTGGTAAGTAGGGGAAGTGTTTGGGCCACATCCTCGTTACCGGGATCTGTATCTATATTTTCTTCACAAGAAATCGTAACAAAAAGCGCAAATATCAGAAATAAAATAGAAACCGGGCTTTTCATAATCAATTCGATTTTTATGGCAACTACATACGTTTCGTTTACGCAAACAAAAATCAAACCAAAAATATAAAACTCCATTGAACGACAAAATGAATGCGTTCAACGAAATAAATTGGAAAGTGGCTGCAGAGCTCCTTACTTTGATTACGAATTGAAACCTAAAATCATGCAATTATGAAAACAAAAATGCTTCTTTTCAGCCTTATCGCTTTTATCTTGCTACTGATTCAAAGCTGTATTCCATCCTTACACCCACTTTACACCAGCGATGACCTTGTTTTCGATACCCGATTAATAGGAGAATGGATGGATAGTGACTCCATTGTCTGGAAATTTGAAAAATTCGAACCTTCCAACTCCATATTTCCTTCAAAAGCGGATCGCTCCAGGGACGATTTTTATAAATTGACTGTTATGGACGAAAAGCCGGCCGTTTTTCATGTACATTTGCTTCGGCTCGAACAACACCATTATCTCGATTTTTATATCAAAAATTATGAAGTAAACAACGATATGGCAGATCTCCACCTCTTTCCCGTGCATACCTTTGCCAGAATTAAAATAGAGAATAACCAGGTTCAAATGGAGCAATTCAATATTGAGTTTATCGAAAATTTAATAAAAGAAAAGAAAGTAAAAATCAAGCATGAGGTATCCTATGACAATCTTATACTAACAGCCGGCACCGAAGAATTGCAAAAGTTTGTGACAAAGTATGCCGATCACGAAGACATGTATGTGGAAGACCCCATAGTACTGAATAGAACAACATCATGAGACAAATAAAACATCTAATAAAAACCATCCTTCAAAACAGGATCTTGCAGCACATTCTGTTTTGGGGACTCTCTTTTTATGTCCTCCTACAGCTGTTTTCAGATTCAGAGAACCTGTCTTCTGTAGACTACATCTATACTGCACTCTTTCTTTTCACCCTGCTTGTCGTTGTATATCTCAATCTGCTTGTTTTGGTGCCTCAATTCCTACAACAAAAGAAATTTGCGCTGTACACTCTGGCATCAATAGCGGTGTTGCTCCTGGGGGCGCAATTCAACTTATTTTTTTTCAACCACCTGGTGGATTATATTCTTCCCGGTTATTTTTTTATTTCCTACTACTCTTTTACCGATATCCTCAAGTTCTTCATCGTATTTCTTGCTTTAACAAGCCTGCTCAAGCTTTCTAAAGAATATTTCCAATTGGTTGAGGCAAAAAACAAGCTGCACCGGGCAGAAAAAGAGAAGGCTCAATTGGAACTAAAAGCATTGCGGGCACAGGTTAATCCGCACTTCCTGTTCAACAGCTTAAATGTAATCTATTCGCTGGTGTTGAAGAATTCCAAAGAAGCGCCGGGCGTAATCACCCGTTTATCAGACATCTTGCGCTATGTAATCTACGATTCCAATACAGACAAAGTAACCATCTATAATGAAATCGAACTCATCAACAACTTCATTGAATTGCAAAAGCACCGGGTGGAAAGCAGTTCACAAATAAAATTTATTACTGATATTGAGGAGAACGTGAAGATTCCTCCCCTGCTCTTCCTCCCACTGGTGGAAAACAGCTTCAAGCATGGGCTAAAGGGTGATGTTACCGATACTTTTGTACACATTCACCTCAAAGGAAACCGTCAAAAAATTGAATTTGATATCGAAAACAACAAAGGGCAGTATGCCAATGTGGAGAAAAATAAACAAGGAGGAATTGGCATTGAAAATATTCGTCACCGACTCGAATTGTTAATGCCTGGCCAACACAGATTGGAGATATCAGAAAATAAACGTATTTTTAAAGTACACTTAGAATTGCGCTATGAATATTAATTGCCTTTTGGTAGACGATGAGCCCGCTTCCCGGGAGATCCTGGAAAAATACATCCGGGATTGCCCTTTCCTGCACCTGTCCGGGTCATGTAAAAATGCATTTGAAGCAGCAGAACAGTTGAATCAATCAGCGGTTCAGTTGCTGTTTTTAGATATCAATATGCCCAAACTATCGGGACTTGGTTTTTATAAATCGCTGGTAAATCCGCCAGATGTCATTTTTACCACAGCCTATCCCGAGTATGCCGTGGAAGGATTCGAGGTGGAGGCGGTAGACTACCTGCTAAAACCCTTTTCGTTTGAGCGCTTTCTGAAAGCGGTCAATAAAGTGCAACAGAAATATCAGCAAAACACGAAGCAGGAACCTGCTTCCATCATTCTAAGAGCTGATAAAAAGCTCCACCGGGTCAAAACCGATACGATTTACTACCTGGAAGCCCTTGGTGATTATGTAAAGGTCCACTGCCGGGAGAAAACCGTTGTTGTGCATACGACTTTGCAAAACCTCCTGAATGATTTGCCTGACGACAGGATGGTGCGCGTGCACAAATCATTTGCCATTGCCCGGGATAAAATCGAATGGATTGAAGGCAACCAGATCCATATACTGGATGCCAAAATCCCCATAGGAAAAAGATATAAAACAGTTTTTATGCAGGCCATTAATGACAAGCACTAGCAAAGCCTGTATATTCGCCAACCTCTCCTGCTAGTTCAAGCCAAAAACAAAAGGCAGAATGAAGATTACCACGAATGTCCATGCAGCGTAAATCGTAAGGTACTTTGCAATCGTTTGCTCCACCGCATTTAAAGGTTTACCATAGAAGTATGCCCGAAAAAGGTCCTTCTCCATGAGGATCAGGTTCACGAAAATCAAAACATTAGAAACCAACACCACGGTACGATTGGGTGTAAATCCATCAGCAAGCCTGGAAAGAATGCCCGTTAGCGCGATGGCATTAACCACGATGGCCAGGGCAGCCAAAAGCAATAAGATAAACACGTGTACATTTTTTTCTTTTGTTTTATCCAATTCTGATATTGAAAATACAATCAGCGCGAGGACAGCCACAAGCATAATATTGATCAGGAGCAAGAGCTCGCGGTCATTCCGGATGTTTACACTCGAAAAAACCAGGGATACCAGATAGACACTAAGCGTGATGAGCACGAGTGGAGTGAACACACGAGCAATCACCGGTGCGATTCTACTGGTAAGATTGGGATACACCCGTATGAGATAAAAAGCTACAATAGGTGCAGCTACAGATCCCAGCACCACCACATACTCGAAATAAAACTCCTCAATATTAACCTCGATAGCTGTAAAAAGGCCTATCGTCATAGCAGTAAGAATTCCTCCCGCAATTAAGATAAGGCCGGTCATAATGAGCAACTC
>CAYVSF010000144.1:0-7163 GCA_964453775.1 uncultured Bacteroidales bacterium | reverse complement strand
TCAAGGATATCAACTACCTGATGCTTAAAATCAGCAATTATCTCGCCAATAATTTAAAACATAAAACCTTACTGGTTTACCCCCACTATCCAAGCCGGGGATCAGCACTTTATAAAATCTCACGCATTCTCAACTACAATGTCACCAACAAGCCTGAAAGCCATTACAACCTGGCTGTTTACTGGGAATACCTTACCTTTAGAGAAGAATACCAATTTCTCGAAAGCATTACAGATGAAACCAAAGTCATCAATCTTTACAGTCGGGATATCAGCAAAGTATTTGTCGATAAAGCCTTCAAAAAAGTATTTGGGTACTCCACCTTCATCGATCCCAAAACTTACTCCGGTAAAATTGTAAAAAAGAACGACATCAATGCCATTCATGATGGCACCATTCTGCAGGGTCCTGTGAAAACCACTGAAGATGGGTTCATTTATCAGATACTCATCAACAATGCCGGTCCGGACAATACAGTGATTGACATCCGGGTACCCATTGTCAATGGTACCATTGATTTTGTATATGAAAAATTCAAACCGGTAAATAATCGTTTTGGGCATCCATCGAAGTCGGTAGTGCGAAAAATTGAAGATATGCTTTCCACAAAAGAAATCGAATTGCTTAACAAGCTCTGCGATGAGATGCAACTGGAATTTGGAGAGATGGATGTGCTCAGGAACCAAGATGATGGCAAAATCTACGTGATTGATGTGAACAATACCCCGCAATTTCAAAGAAAACTGAGCAAAGAAGATGAAAAAGCAGCCCTGCATAAAATTGCTGTGGCTTTCCGAAAGGAGTTTTTAAGTTAAATCGGTTCAGAATAATCCATATTATAAGGGATTCCCTGTTAAAACCCGCCTACCCTATGTTTTTAAACTCTCATGTGAAAAAAATATTCCTATGGATCAACTTCCTTGATCCCCGGGTGGGAGGTCTAAAAGAACAATTATCAGTCGCTCCGCTCCTGCTTGTATTTTGCATAATTTTCCTCTCAAATAATTTTGAATCCAAATTCTGCAAAATAAAAAATCCCGCCTTCAGCGGGATTAATAATTCATTTGCGGAGAGAGGGGGATTCGAACCCCCGGTACCATGTTATATGGTACGCCGGTTTAGCAAACCGGTGGTTTCAGCCACTCACCCACCTCTCCGGGAATGATAAGAACTTCTTTAGATTCCTGCCTTTTTCAAAAGGCACAGCAAAAATAGTAAATACTCCGACAACAGCAAAAAACTTTTCGAAAATATTTACGCAAAAAACAAAAGGCGATTCATCATGCGAACCGCCCCTGTTCTTATTTATCTATTCTTCTTTATCCTTTTTGCCTTTCTTCTGTTCTCTGGGCGTGGCAATATTTTCACGCATCTGAGTGTCCGACTGGATATTCCTCAGGCGGTAATAATCCATTACTCCCAGGTTTCCACTTCTAAAGGCCTCGCTAATGGCCATTGGAATTTCTGCCTCTGCTTCAATAACCTTTGCACGGGCTTCCTGTGCTTTGGCTTTCATCTCCTGCTCAGAAGCTACTGCCATAGCTCTTCTCTCCTCGGCTTTCGCCTGGGCAATATTTTTATCGGCATTGGCCTGATCAATTTGTAAACCGGCTCCTACGTTTTTACCAATATCAATATCTGCAATATCGATAGAAAGAATTTCGAAAGCTGTACCTGCATCCAAGCCTTTTTCCAGCACTACGCGTGAAATGCTATCGGGATTCTCCAGCACTTCTTTATGCGAAGCAGAAGAACCTATGGAAGATACAATCCCTTCACCCACACGGGCCAGTACGGTCTCTTCTCCGGCACCACCAACCAATTGCTTAATATTTGCACGAACGGTCACACGTGCTTTTGAAATCAACTGGATACCATCCTTGGCAACGGCTGTTACGGGTGGCGTGTTAATTACTTTTGGGTTAACAGACATCTGAACGGCTTCGAAAACATCTCTACCGGCCAAATCTATGGCTGTGGCCATTTTAAAATTCAGATCAATATTTGCTTTTTCCGCCGATACCAAAGCGTGCACCACATCGGGGACACGTCCGCCGGCCAAAAAGTGAGCTTCAAGCTCATTCCGATAAAGGGTTAAGCCCGCTTTATTTCCTTCAATCAATGCATTTACAATAACAGATGGCGGCACTTTCCTCCAACGCATCAGGATTAATTGCAAAAGGGAAATTCGGACCCCTGAAACCAGGGCTGAAAACCAAAGGCCAATTGGGATCAAATAGAGGATTAACCACAAAAAGACCAGTGATACAATAATAATTACTACTAAAATGCCAATATCCATGGTTTTTATTTTAAGGGTTTAACAACAAGTCGGTTTCGTTCAATTTTTGTCACCGTTATGGGCGTTTTCTGATCAATATACGCACCAAGGGAGCGGGCTTCATAAAACTCATCATTCACAAATACTTTCCCAATGGGATTTAACCGGGTAATGGTTTCTCCCTTATCTCCTATCTTCACTCTTTCTTCAACATCCTCACTGGCCCTTCCGGTAATGGTATCATTAAGCATCAATTTATTCCAGGTTCGGGATCGCAGGGAAAAATAGATAACAGCAAAGGAGACCAGACCGGTTCCCAGCATAATATAGTGCCCCTGAGGGATGCCAAATTCTTTATAACCAAAGTAAATGCCTACAATAATAAGTATGGCACCTCCTATTCCGGCAATTGTAACGCCGGGAACAAGAAGAAATTCCACCAGGAATAAGAAAATTCCCAGTAATATTAATAGTATGATAGCCGTGAGTGACATTATTTAAATTATTGTAATGCAGCCTGTAATCCTCTGTCCACTAACTCCTCCTGCATTGATTTTAGTTCAAGATAGTTGCCTTTCTTTACATCACACTTTCCTTTATAATGCACCAGGTAAGTACATTGCTCGGCCTGCACATTGGAATGACCACATATCTCCACAAGAGATTTAATCACGAAATCAAAATCATGCACATCATCATTAAAAAGAATCAAATAATTACCTTCTCCTTGCAGATTGTTGGCCTCAAAGGACTCTTCACGTTGAAAATTCTGTTTACCAGTCATCGTTCTCCACTTTAAATTGGACCCCTAATATACAATATATTTAATATCGATTTATAAGAATCGATAAAAAAATGGATTTCTATCAGAATTAAGGATTTGAGGCCGAATCCGTTTTAACCATATCCAACGGAACCGGGCTCTTTGAAAAGAAAGCATGAATTTCTGCAGTCAGCTTCATTTGCTTCTCCAATGATTGCTTTATCTCCCATGCTTCTTCATAATTGGTGAAATATCGAAAATAGAAGATATGCAAGTCATCCAGTTTTTTCTCTTCTTTTCTTATTCTTTCTACTTCAAATTCACGGGCAAGCTTAAGAGCAGAAGAGTCTGTTACTGGAACAGAAAGGTGTATTTCAAAATAGATCCCACTTTTCATTTCTGATTTTTCTTCAGAGGCTTCTTCAGCTTGAAATGGAATAAAACTGCCCTCATATTTTACTGCTTTTTTGGGAGATATAGGCTTCCCATCATAAAAAGCCACCACAAAGGCATCTCTAAATCCTGCTGAACGCGCCTTAGGAACAGCTTCCTTCGCATCTTCCAAATGGGCAAACCGTCCTGCATAATATTTTGTAATACGACTGCCAGCTTCTTTCCTTCCTGTAAGGGGTAAAAGCCCTTTAAAGGTTTCCGCACCAAGGGTTCTACTAAAAGCTCCAAGCTGCAGCATATAAACCACTCCACCGGGTAATTCCTCGTTAATATTTATTTTCCCAGTTGTGTTTTTAACTTGCAGGCCAATATAGTATTCCTTTGCTTCCTCACTCTCAACCGAATTTTTAAGGGTTAACTTTTGGGGTACAAAAGCTTTAGAACCTCCTTTAGATGACTGAATTCGAACTTTTTCTTCCCTATTAATCGTTTGCTCATTTGAGGAATTCTCTTTTTTAATTTCTTGTTGACTATTTCTTCCGTAATCTACAAGCTGGCTTTTATTAGCTGCCAAATAATCCTGTTCTATTTCTCTGGCTTTTTGGTAGCATTCATCCGATTTTTTCTGATATTCATAAATCTTCTCCTCCAGGGTAAGAATTTTAGAAGTAATTCTGTTTTTCTCTTCCGCATTTAATCGTGGATCGTAAAGTTTCCTGGTATCCTGGAGTTCCCAACGAAGCGAATCGGATTTCATTTGGCAATTTACAGCATGTTGAACAAGGCTGTCGTATCGTCTCTTTTCCAAAAAAGTCTCGCCATTTGCATAGCTGCTCACACTATAGGATTTCTCCTCTTTCTTAACCTGCTTATGTGTCTCCCCACGCTTAATAACATTAACATTCAATTCGGCAATTTCTTTTAGCTTCCCGGGGTCGGAAACACCGGTATAAGCTTCCTCCCTCTTATTCCTAACCTTAAATACCCTTGCCTCGTTTTTTTCACAAAACCGGTTTGAGCTAAAGAAAGCATACCTTCTACCGGGTTCCGACATAAACAGGAAATCATCAAAAGGACTGTTTACAGGAAATCCGATATTCTCGGGGTCACTCCAGGTATTTTCCGACCAGCTCCAGCTGCTTCGGTATACATCATATCCTCCCATGCTGTAGTGCCCTTTTGATGCAAAAAACAAAGTATTACCATCAAAATGCATAAAAGGGAAATCTTCATCAAACGAGGTATTAATCGTCATCCCCATATTTTCGGGCTGGCTCCAAAGCGTATCATTCATTTTAGTTATGCGGTAAATATCACGGTCACCCCGCCCGGGATGCTCCATAGAAAAATAGAGTACTTCTCCCTGCTCAATCTTATCTGGAATAAATACTAAGAAATCCTGGTGCTGTCGGGTACTGTCTAATTTTTGAACTATAAACACAGGGTTTTTAACCAGCCTTCCATCAAAATCCTCGGTTTTATAGGAAGTAAAAAAAGCGTCCCTTGAATTGGATTCCTTATATTCCACCGGGGCAGTCTGAAAGTCACTGGTAAGATAGAGCGCATTCTGCAATGTATTTTTTGCATTGACCAAATCATACAATGCCAGCTCCCGATCAGCAGCTAATAACTCGAACTTTTCCAAACTTTTAAGCGCAGCTTCAAACTGAAACGTATGCAAATAGGCATCAGCCAGGTGATAATAAATATCCGAAGGGACTTTTTGTGTAGCTGCAAAGCGCAACACCTTCAATGCTTCCTCATAGGCTCCTTCATTATAAAGAAGGCAAAGTCCATGATAGTAGTTATATATAGGCTCTCCGGGGTAACGATGATAAAGCGAATCAAAGTATCTGCAAGCGGCAGCATAATCCTTCTGTTCGAAAGCTGAAACGGCCTCTTTCAAGTTGGTTCTTCCGGCATTACTGTGCTGTGCAAAAGCACCAAAACCCGTAAGTAAAATCAAAAAGAGAAACACTCCAAACTTCATCTGTTTTTTCTTGATTTGATGGTTAACGTACAAATTTACAACAGTATCTGCTGTAAATAAAGAAAAAGCAGGTTTAATCTTACTAACAACAAGAACAAACTGCAAATCATTTTTATATAAAGCCCTATTTGCCAAGTGTTTTTAAATGATTCAGAAACAAAATTTACCGTTTATAAACTCAGGCATATTTCTGGGGAATTTTCCATGGATTTTCTTAATTTTACCATCAAAATCACTTGAAAACAGAAAAACATGACACATCTAAGTGAAGGTGATAAAGCGCCAGATTTTAGTACCATCGATCAAAATGGAAACCCAGTAAAGCTGGAGGACTTTAAAGGTAAAAAAGTGGTCCTTTATTTCTATCCCAGGGATAATACGCCCGGTTGCACAGCCGAAGCATGTAACCTGAGAGATAATTATGATGCCTTAAAAAAGCAGGGATTTGAAATCCTGGGAATAAGCCCGGACAGTGAAGCTTCGCATAAAAAATTTGGAACCAAGCATGATTTACCTTTTGCCCTACTTTCCGATCCGGATAAAGAAATCATGAATGCCTATGGTGTTTGGGGAGAGAAAAAAATGTACGGAAAAACTTACGAGGGTGTTCACCGAACAACGTTTATAATTGATGAAGAGGGAGCGATTGAGAAAGTCTTCAAGAAGGTAAAAACAAAAGATCACAGCAATCAAATATTTAACGAATATAAATCTTAATAAATCAACATGACCAAAGAAAAACAAGAGACAAAAGATAATGTCAACACGGAAAAAATGAAAGCCCTGAAGCTCACGCTCGATAAAATCGAAAAGGGCTATGGAAAAGGAACAATCATGAAGCTGGGCGACCAGGCCATCATAGATGTTCCCACTATTTCATCGGGTTCCATTTCCCTGGACATGGCATTGGGAGTAGGTGGATTCCCCAGGGGACGTGTAGTAGAAATCTACGGCCCTGAGTCTTCCGGTAAAACCACCCTTGCAATTCATGCCATTGCAGAAGCACAAAAAAAAGGAGGCATTGCTGCCATGATCGATGCAGAACATGCCTTTGATCGGTTCTATGCAGAAAAACTTGGTGTTGATGTGGAAAACCTCCTGATTTCGCAACCGGATAATGGAGAACAGGCCCTGGAAATTGCCGATCACCTAATTCGCTCCGGAGCCATTGACATCGTAGTTATCGACTCGGTAGCAGCGCTGACACCAAAGGCAGAGATTGAAGGTGATATGGGCGACTCCAGGATGGGGCTACAGGCTCGTTTAATGTCTCAGGCATTAAGGAAACTTACGGCCAATATTAACCGCACACAAACTACCTGTATTTTCATTAACCAGTTGAGAGAAAAAATAGGTGTTATGTTCGGAAACCCGGAAACCACAACCGGCGGTAATGCATTAAAATTTTACGCTTCCGTAAGAGTAGATATCCGAAGAATCGGACAAATCAAAGATGGTGAGGATATTTCCGGTAATCGTACCCGCGTAAAAATCGTAAAAAACAAACTTGCACCGCCATTCAAAAAAGCCGAGTTCGATATCATGTACGGCGAAGGCATCTCAAAAATTGGTGAAATAATCGACCTGGGCGTTGACCACGACATCCTGAAAAAAAGCGGCTCCTGGTTTAGCTATGGAGAAACCAAACTAGGACAGGGTCGCGAAGCAGTAAAGACGCTCCTAAAGGACAACCCCGAGCTTGCCGAAGAGCTGGAAGGTAAAATCATTAAGTCGCT
>CAYVSF010000143.1:0-7187 GCA_964453775.1 uncultured Bacteroidales bacterium | reverse complement strand
TTTATAGAAACATTATTAAAGGCCATTGAGAATCTGCTGGAAGAAAGTGATCTTGGAGCATATTACTCGGGACCGCTTGGTATTGATGCGATGGTTTACCGGGATCAGGAGGAACAATTGAAGGTGCAACCCTGTTTAGAGATTAATTTGCGCTATACCATGGGTTTTGTTGCCCTGGAAATTGAAAAACGGCTGGGCAGACATAAAAAGGGCATGATGCAGTTGTACTATGACAGGGGAGTGCCCTTTGAAAATTTTATCAGAAAAAAAACACTTAGTAAAAATTGTGGTTTTAAGGATATAAAAGCGCTAACACCTTACCAGAATAAGAGTAAATTTGGTTTGTGGATGGGATTGTATGATTAAAGCTCACCAGGCTTGAATAAATTCAGGCCTGATGAACCAAAACATGCAATTAAATTTGCTTTTTGAGAATCTCTTTTGCTTTTAAAATAGCATCATGTAAGCCTTCAGGTTTTTTACCACCGGCTGTAGCATAAAAATTTTGACCTCCGCCACCGCCCTGGATCAGTTTAGCTGCTTCACGTATGATGCTTGAGGCATTCAGGTTCATTTCCTTAACCAGCTTATCGGCAATCATAATGCTTAAATTCGCTTTGCCTTTTACCTTTGCTCCAATCACCAGGAATAAACTGTCCATTTCATCTTTCAATTGGAAAGCTAAATCTTTAATTGCTGCAGGGTTTTCAATATCCAGCACCTTTCCTATAAATTGAATGCCGTTGATATCTTCTGCCTCATTCTTGAGTGCATCTTTTTGATCCTTCACCTTCGCTTGCATTAACAGATCAATCTCTTTTTTAAGCTTTTTATTTTCATCCTGCAGGTTTTCAACCGCCTGGATCACATTTTTCGAAGTATTGATCACTTGCCCGATTTCTTCCAGTTGAAGGAGTTTATTATTAACAAATTCTTCAGCTTTCACAGCTGTAATGGCCTCTATTCTTCTTATACCGGCAGAAATGGCACTTTCCGAAATGATTTTGAACAGACCAATCTCACCTGTGGATTGCACATGGGTGCCACCACATAGCTCGGTAGAATCGCCAAATTTAATAACGCGCACCGAATCGCTGTATTTTTCTCCAAATAATGCAATTGCACCCATTTCTTGTGCCTTGGTTATGGGCACGTTTCTATTTTCCTCTATAGGAGTGTTGGCACGAATCATTTCATTCACCATTTTTTCAATTTCCCGGATTTCTTCCTGGCTTACTTTCTGGAAGTGGGCAAAATCGAACCTGAGATAATCGGGATGTACCAGCGAACCTTTTTGTTCTACATGATCACCAAGAACTTTTCTCAGTGCATGGTGTAGAAGGTGTGTGGCACTGTGGTTGCATGCTGCTGCCTGGCGTTTGGGATTGTTCACCACAGCTTTAAAGCTGGCTTTTGGATCGCGGGGCAATTTTTTTGCAAGGTGAATGATTTGGTCATTCTCCTTTTTAGTGTCGATGATAGAAATTTTTTCGTCATCAGACATGATATACCCCTGATCTCCTACCTGTCCTCCCGATTCTGCATAGAAGGGAGTTAAATTGAATACAAGCTGGTAGAGTTCCTGCTTTTTTGTTTTTATTTTCCGATACCGGGTAATACGCACCTCTGTTTGCAGGTAGTCATAGCCGACAAACTCCTCCTGATCATCTTCATAAAGCTTTACCCAATCATCAGTTTGCATGGTGGATGCATTTCTCGACCGGCTTTTTTGCGCCTCCATTTCCTGGTCAAACTCTTTTTTATTGAGTCTAAGCTGATTTTCTTTCAGAATGAGTTCTGTTAGATCCAGGGGAAAGCCAAAAGTGTCGTACAATTCAAACGCTGTCTTTCCGTCGACGATATCCTGTCCTTTTTGTTTTGTTTTGGTGATGATTTGATCGAGCAATTTCATGCCAGTTGCAAGTGTCTTAAGGAAAGCCTGTTCTTCTTCCCTAATGACTTTTTCTATTAATCCTTTTTGCGACTTCAATTCCGGATAGGCGGTTCCCATTTGCTCCACCAGTACAGGAAGAAGTTTATAAATGACAGCCTCGTTGAAACCCAGGAAAGTATAACCGTATCGTACGGCTCGTCTTAGAATTCTACGAATCACATAACCCGCCTTATTGTTGGAAGGCAGTTGCCCATCTGCTATGGAAAAAGCAATTGCTCTTAAGTGATCTGCCATTACGCGCATGGCAATATCGGCTTTTTCATCCTTACCGTATTTTTTACCTGCCAGTTTTGCCAATTCCTGAATAAGTGGCTGAAATACATCCGTGTCGTAATTCGATTGTTTGTCCTGAAGCACCATACACAATCTCTCAAACCCCATTCCTGTATCCACATGTTTATTGGGAAGAGCTTGAAGATTTCCATCGGACATCCGGTTGTACTGAATAAAAACCAGGTTCCAAATTTCAATAACCAGTGGATGATCTTTATTGACCAGGCTGGCACCATTAACTTTTGCTCTTTCCTCATCCGATCTCAGATCCACGTGGATTTCGGAGCAGGGGCCGCAGGGGCCTGTCTCGCCCATTTCCCAAAAGTTGTCCTTTTTGTTTCCATTCAATATTCTGCTTTCCGGAAGGTGTTGTTTCCAGTGCTCTAAAGCCTCTATATCCATAGGAACACCATCATTATCATCGCCTTCAAATATAGTTGCATATAGACGGGTAGCGTTAATTTTGAATCGTTCTACTAAAAGTTCATGAGCCCAATCTATTGCTTCTTTTTTAAAGTAGTCTCCAAACGACCAGTTGCCCAGCATTTCAAACATGGTGTGGTGGTAAGTATCATGCCCTACTTCCTCCAAATCGTTATGTTTTCCCGATACCCTTAAACACTTTTGGCTATCTGCTACGCGAGGGTTTTTAGGAGCTTTATTACCCAAAAATATATCTTTGAACTGGTTCATCCCCGCATTTGTAAACATTAACGTTGGGTCGTTCTTCACGACCATTGGGGCAGAGGGCACTATCTCGTGTTCGTTCTCTTTAAAAAAATCCCAAAATGCTTCCCTGATTTTTGAAGAATTCATAAGTTATTATTTTTTAGCAACTTAGTTTTTGTTAATTGATCGCTAACTTTGATTTTTTTAATTTTGAAAGTTGTAAAATTAATTTATTTAAATTAGATTTGTCGCTAAACATAGCTTTTTTTAATAATCCGTATAAAGATTTTGATGCTAAGATGCCTAAAAACAAGTATCGTTTTGACCCCAAAACGCTAACTTTTGAGAAACATAAATTACCTGTCAGGGAAAAGCTTAAAAGAATTGCAGCTTTTATTGTAGTTACGACAAGTGTTGCTGTAGTTGGAAATGTGTTGTATAATTCTTTTTATGACACGCCTAAAGTGGAAGCCTTAGAGAGAGAAAAGCAGGAGTTACTCGCAAGTTACCAGTTGCTCAATACACACATTGACA
Organism: uncultured Bacteroidales bacterium; assembly: GCA_964453775.1. Taxonomy (GTDB): domain Bacteria; phylum Bacteroidota; class Bacteroidia; order Bacteroidales; family UBA12077; genus CAYVSF01. Next base: position 3,757 of record CAYVSF010000143.1, on the reverse strand, counting down.
AATATCGTTACATGCTTTCCGAGATTGAGCACCGGGATGATCATCTTTATCGCCCCATTTTTGAATTGGAACCAATTCCACAGAATGTGCGTGAAGCAGGTTATGGTGGTGTGGATTATTATGATGAATTTAAGGGTTTTAGGAGTTCTGAAGTTATCGTCAATACTTACCAAAAACTGGACAGGCTTTCAAGGAAAATTTATGTACAGTCCAAATCCTTTGACACAGTTATAGAGATGGCAAAAAATATGGAAAAAATGATTGCCTGTGTGCCAGCAATTCAGCCCATTGCCATAAAGGACATGACACGAATCAGCGATTATTACGGAAGAAGAAGAGATCCGTTTACAGGAAAGCCAACCATGCATTATGGAATGGATTTTACGGGCGATATTGGTGCTGAAATTTATGCCACGGGAGACGGAAAAGTGATTGAAGCCGGATACAACCTATATGGTTATGGGAATCGGGTTATTGTAGATCATGGTTTTGGTTTTAAAACAATCTATGCCCATTTGAACCGAGTTAATGTTCAACTCGGGGAAAAAGTAAAGAGAGGTGAGGTGATTGGAGAACTTGGCAATACCGGGAGATCCACAGGTCCACATCTGCATTATGAAATCAGGAAAAACAATAATCCCGTTAATCCAATTCGATATTATTTCAACGATATCACAGCAGAGGAGTATGATTTAATGGTAGAGCTCTCTGCAAAAAGGAGCACTCCAATGGATTAGTTTCCAAATTATTCTTATATTTGAGCCATAAAGCGCTGCTTATGATCCGTGGAAAATATAAGTTTAACGAAAAAAAACTCACTTACGAAAAAATTGAACTTACCGGGAAGCAAAAGTTTCTCCGCTTTCTTACCTATTTTGCAGCTACCCTTGTTATAGCACTTATCTACAATATTGTTTATTCCCTGTTTTTTGATACACCAAAAGAAAAAGGGATGAAGCGCGAGATACAACAGCTGCTGGTCCAATATGAAGTGCTTCACAATCGGTTTGATTTAATTGAAAATACACTCACTGATCTAAAACAAAGAGATGATAACATCTACAGGGTGATTTTTGAGACCGAACCCATTCCATCTACAATCCGTTCTGCCGGTTTTGGTGGAGTCGACAGGTATGAGAACCTCCAGGGTTTTAAGAATTCTGATTTGGTTGTTCAAACTGCAAAAAGATTGGATAAACTGACACGAGAAGTTTATGTGCAATCCAAGTCCTACGATGAATTGATAGAAATGGCAGAAAATAAGGAAGAGATGGTGGCAAGCATTCCTGCAATCATGCCAATTTCAAACAAAGATCTTACGCGAACAGCCTCTGGGTGGGGATATAGAATCCATCCAATTTATAAAATCAGGAAATTTCACGAAGGAATGGATTTTACCGCCTCAACAGGTACCGAAGTATATGCAACAGGGGATGGAGTGGTGGAATTGGTAGAAACTTCATACCGAGGATACGGGAAACGAATTATTATTAATCATGGATATGGATACAGAACATTGTATGCTCATCTTAGTGGATTTAATGTGAAAAAAAGACAGAAAGTGAAACGGGGTGAAGTGATAGGATTTGTTGGCTCTACCGGAACCTCCACGGCACCGCACCTCCATTACGAAGTGCACAAGGATGTTAAGAAAGTTAACCCGATACATTATTACTTTAACGATTTGACTGCAGAAGAATATGAACGCATGATCTTTATATCATCCAACAGCGGTCAATCATTCGATTAATACAGAACTATGTCTATTTCCTCATTTTTTTTACGCACCCTTACTTTAACGGGTGTTTTTTTTATCCTGCTAAAACCAATCATCGGACAGGATATTGTTACAGATTCCCTTCATCGGGGAAGTGTCCCGGACAAGGATTCGGTAGAATTGATTATTCCAACTTTTCTTGGAAACTGGCAACGGAATTATTATGGGGATGCAGCACCAGACAGTCTGGCTGTAATTTGGAAGCATTATTTGGGGAAAGGTGAAACCGTAATATCCAGAAAATTGGGTTCGCGTATTTGGGCGGGAGCAGGATGGACAGGCCAACCATTGATTGTTCGGGAGGACAGTAGCTTTTTCCTTATTCAAGGTGCCTATGATCATCATTTAAAAAAGATGCGATTAGCTGATGGAAAGCTTATTTGGCAGTATGAATTTGATGATGTAGTCAAAGGCACCGGTACCATCTGGGATAATAAAAACCCTGATAAGCCTGAAAACCGTTTGGTTATTTTGCAAGGAAGCAGATTGGGTGTTGGAAATTATCTCGATTCAAAGCATATTCCAAGTTATCGAGCCATCTCTTATTTTACCGGAGAAGAGCTTTGGCGACTGGATGTTTCCTGGTCGCACTCTTACAGCCGTGATGTAGATGCCTCTGCGCTTGTCTTAAGCGATACAATTTACATAGGATTGGAAAATTCTTTGTTTACCTTAATGAATCCCGACCACCGGAAGGCCAAGATGAAAGATAATATGCTTCAGCCGGAAATTATTCAAGAAAGCAAATTGTATACCTTGTCGGATGTGAAGAAACACAGGAACAATGTGGTTACAGAATCATCTCCTTCGCTTATGGGGAACCATATTTATATTGCATCAGGTTCAGGACGTGTCTGGGGCTATAACCTGGATAATAAAAAGCTTGACTGGCAGTACTATATAGGTTCGGATATGGATGGTTCGACGATCGTTACATCAGATAGCATGCTACTGGTATCCGTTGAAAAACAATATATTGATGGACCGGGGGGGGTCATGAAATTAAATCCCCAAAAGGAAAATGAGAAAGCCGTCAACTGGTACTTCCCTTTGCCAAATCATGAATTTGCAGGCTGGGAAGGTGGAGTGATTGGTTCTGTTGGTATTAATGATAAATACGTAGAAGATGATGATGCAAAGCTTGCAGCTTTTGTTGGGGTAGATGGGCGTTTGCATGTGGTAGAGCATCAGCACTTGGCAGAGAATAAAAAAGTAGTCGGTCCGGATAGTGTGCAGATGTTTTCGACTCCGGTTGAGGTGTTCAATTATTATACCGGCCCTTCCATTTCAACACCCGTTTTTTCCGAAGACCGGCTTATCGTAGCAGGATACCATGGTATTTATCTTTTCGCCTATGAGGGTTCAACTAATTTTAAGCTTCTGGATAAATTCCCCGGCAGTTTTGAAGCTACACCGGTATTTTTTAAGGGGAAATTGTATGTCGCTTCACGAAATGGTTATTTCTATTGTTTAGGGAGCGTAAAATAGTTTGAGAATTGGAGGAAATTTGTTAATTTAGAAAGCTCAAGAATTTAGTTTTAAATGCCCTACAAGGAAAAGAAAATAGAAAAGTTGTATTACAGTATTGGGGAAGTCGCCGATATGTTTCAGGTCAACACCTCTCTAATCAGGTACTGGGAGAAAGAGTTTGATGTTATTAAACCCCGTAAAAATAAAAAGGGCAACCGCTATTTCACAAAGGAAGATGTTGAAAATATCAACCTTATCTACTATTTGGTAAAGGAACTTGGGATGACTTTGAAAGGTGCCAAGAAAAAACTCAAAGAAAATAAGGAGGGAACCATTCATAATTACGAAGTAGTGAAGTCCCTGAAACACATTCGCTCTCTTTTGCTGGAAATACGTGATGAGCTCTAGTCTACAACATTCTACAGGAAGCATCTCCCTTCTGTTTTTTATGAATCTTTGATATAATTCGATTCATAATTCTTATTTTTATTCCACAAGAATTTATTTAAA
>CAYVSF010000142.1:0-7189 GCA_964453775.1 uncultured Bacteroidales bacterium | reverse complement strand
CAAACTGCCAGGCGATCGCCCACGGTAGCCCAGGCTTCGGCACCATTCCAACGGTGGTAAAAGCCGGTGCTGTCGTTCAGAAAATACTGTAAGCCCCCAATGGGATTTACGGTGATGGTAAAGAGCGAATCCTTATAGTAGAAGAGATCCAGTCGCCGGTCAAAATCTTTTCCGGGGTGCATTTCTTTGCCATAATCTTTCAGATAGAACTCCAGTTCGTCCCGTTGTCTCTGGTTTAAAGAAGATTGCTGATCTTCAATCTGCTGTAATTTTTCAAGAATATAACTTCGGGGCCAGGGTTTGGTAAGATCCTGCAGTTCTATTATTTGCAGGTTGGCCATTTCGTCCAGGTATGCATAAATTGAAGTATGGCTAACATCCACCGGTTTGTATTGTGCCTGCACATTCAAGGTTCCGATGAGGAGCGTTAATATTAGAAATAACCCTATTTGTTGTTTCATTCCTACCGTATTTCGATATGTTCTCATACGCAGTATTTCTGTTTTTGTTCTTTCCCGGCAAGATGAGCCTGCCAACGAAGATACAAAAAAAGGCTGCTCCTTCAAGGGGCAGCCATGTAAATGTCTAAACAGCAATCTCTTGCAATTTATTTGAGTTGAAATGCCTTTTTAATTTCATCCACATAATCCAACTTTTCCCAGGAAAAGAAATCCACATCTCTTTTAATGTGTTCTTCATCTGAACTATTGCCGTTTCGTATGATTTCCACGGTTTCTTTTTTGGTATCCCTACCCATATGACCATAAGCAGCCGTTTCCTCAAAAATCGGGTTTTTCAGTCCCAGGCGTTTGATAATAGCAGCCGGGCGAAGATCGAACAGTTCTTCTATCTTTTTGGCGATTTCTTCATCTTTCATTTCCACATTAGACTTCCCATAGGTTTCTACATAAACGCCAACCGGTTCAGCCACACCAATGGCATAGGCCACCTGCACCAGGATTTCATCGGCCACACCCGCAGCCACCAGGTTTTTGGCAATATGGCGTGCAGCATAGGCTGCCGAGCGATCCACTTTAGAAGAATCTTTTCCCGAAAAAGCGCCACCACCATGGGCTCCCTTTCCACCGTAGGTATCTACGATAATCTTTCTACCAGTAAGGCCGGTATCGCCATGTGGACCACCAATCACAAACTTCCCGGTAGGATTCACGTGCAGAATATGATCGCCGTGGAACAAATCATTCACGCGTTTCGGCAGGCGTGCTTTAGCGCGGGGAATAAGGATATCACTCACGTCCTTTTTAATGGCCTTTAACATGGTTTTCTCATCGGCAAATTCATCGTGCTGTGTGGAAACCACGATGGTATGAATTCTTTCCGGTTCTCCGTTATCATTATATTCCAGGGTAACCTGCGATTTTGAATCGGGGCGAAGGTAGGTCATTTCCTTGCCTTCTCTCCGTATTTTTGCCAGTTCCTGAAGCAGTATATGCGAAAGTACGAGTGTAAGCGGCATGTAATCGTCGGTTTCGTTACTTGCATAGCCGAACATCATGCCCTGGTCTCCAGCGCCCTGATCTTCCTCTTTTTCGCGCATAACACCCTGGTTGATATCGGGTGATTGTTCATGAATGCTGGAAATTACACCACACGAGTCGGCATCAAAGCGATATTCCGGTTCTGTGTAACCAATACGTCTTATAACGCGGCGGGCCACTTCCTGCACATCCACATAGGCTTTCGTGCGTACCTCTCCGCTTAATACGACCAACCCGGTTGTAACCAGCGTTTCACAAGCCACCTTCGATTCAGGATCGCGACGTAAAAATTCATCAAGCAGTGCATCTGATATTTGATCCGCAACCTTGTCCGGATGCCCTTCAGATACGGATTCCGAGGTAAATAAATATCCCATAGTTTTGTATTATTTTAAGATCAATAAAGTTTCCAAATGTAATGAAAAAGGAGGCAATTCCCAAACAGGGGCAGTAGGGCAGGGAGGTTCTGGCAGAGATCTCTCGCAGATTATGCAGAGTTGGACGCAGAGTTTTTTTTGCAAGTGGCTGCTGACTATTGGCCAATAGCTTCTTGCAACATCAAAATGAACAATTCCCATTATATTTTTGTTTCGGAAACACATAAAACTTTGGAAACTATTTAAATTATTTTTGTTTCCGCGGGTTTTTTACATTAGATTTGCGCCCATGAATGAAGAATTGAATCAATTATTAGACAAAATAACGACGCTTTATTTAAAATATGGCATCAAATCGGTGACCATGGATGATGTAAGCCGGGAATTAGGAATCAGTAAAAAAACTTTATACCAATACGTTTCCAACAAAAATGAACTCGTAAAAAAGGTGGTAGAACGTCAATTGGAGGAGCGGAATTGCGATATGCAAAACCTTATGGATCAAAATTTAAATGCCATAGAAGAATTATTGGAAGTAAATATTCACATCATCAAAATGATGAAGCAAAATAATCCGTCGGTAGAGTATGATTTAAAAAAGTACTATCCTGACCTACATCATAAAGTAACAGAAATCAGAAGAGAACGGATGTACAAGTCGGTATACGACAATATCAAAAAAGGAAAAAAAGAGGGCCTGTATTTAGAAGAGATCGATACTGACATCATTGCCCGCTTACAAATAAGTCGTTTTGAAAACATCCTGGACAATACCATTTTTCCCATAGAAGATTTCACCCGTCCCCGTGTGATTTATGAAATCTTTATGTATCATATCAGGGGAATCGCTAATGAAAAAGGCATTGCCATGCTAAAACAAAAATTGAAAGAGAAGGATATTGAAGAATATTTGTTAACCGAATAAATCAAGATAAATTATGTATAAAGAATTGGGGTTAATCGTTGTGCTCTTCATGCTGGGGTCCACCCTGCTATTTAGTCAGGGAGAATCGCAAAAGCTGGAACTAACACTGGAAGAGGCACAGGAGTATGCACTAGAAAACAATTTACAGGTAAAGAATACAGTTTTGGATATTGAGGCAGCCCGGAAGAAAGTCTGGGAAACCACCGCTATCGGATTACCACAGGTGAACGGAGCTGTTGATTACCAGCACATTCCCGGAAAACTGCCCACCTTTGATTTTACCGATCCCATGACGGGAGAATCTTCACCCATTAAACTGGGGGTAAAGAACAGTACCACTTATTCCGTTACTGTATCGCAGTTGGTTTTTAGCGGAGAATATATTGTAGGGCTGCAGGCTTCAAAAACCTATTTACAAATATCAAAGTTGAGTCATGAAAAAACGCAGCTGGACACACGGGAAAATGTGATAAGCAGCTATCTTTCCGCGCTTATTTTAGAGCGCAATAAAAGCATCCTGGATTCATCCCTGGCCAACATTAAAAAATTGCTGGAAGAGACCAGCAAAATGTATGAGCAGGGCTTTTTGCAGTCTACCGATGTGGATCAGCTTAAAATTACGTACAACACCTTACTCAACTCGCAGAAATCGGTAGAACGGCAACTGGATATTTCCTATAAGCTATTTAAAATTCTACTGGGTGCCGATATTGATTACCGGCTGGTTCTAACGGATCCGCTCAATCAACTGGAAGAGCGGCTGTTAACTGAAAATGATGCAATGGATGAATTTAAGCTGGATCAAAACATCGATTACCGGCTTATGAAGAACCAGGAAGAGGTTTCAGAGTTGAATCTAAAGCGGGAGAAAACAAAATATCTTCCATCCCTTAATGCCTTCTACAGCTACCAGGATAAAACCAACAAAGCGGCTTTCGACTTTACAATTAACCATATTATAGGAGTGCAGGCCAGTATTCCCCTGTTCAGTAGTTTTCAAAGAAATGCATTGGTCCAACAGGCTAAAATCGACTTGGAAAAAAATCAAAACAACAAAGCTTTACTAGCGAATAACTTAAGAACACAGGCCACACAGGCCCGGTTTACTTACAAAAATGCTATTGAAAAGTACACCATAGCCGGTCAAAATATGAAACTGGCGAAAAATATCATGAATAATACTGCTAAAAAATACAAAGAAGGCATGGCTTCGAGCATGGAGTTCACTCAGGCCAACGACAAGTACCTTCAAACCCAATCGGATTACATTAATGCACTTTTCGAAGTTTTCTCTGCGAAAATTGCACTGGATAAATTATTAAACGAATTATAAATAGATAAAGCACAAGCAATAATGAAAAAATTAGGAATTATCATAGGCGTCTTGTTGTTGGTTTCTTGTTCCCAGGAGCCAACGCGTGAGAGCATTGAAAAAGAAATCAACGAAAACAAAAAGGAAATTCGTCAGGCCGAAAAAGAAATTCAATCGCTTGAAGAACAGCTGGCAGAGATGGGAGAGGATGGAGCCGCTGGTTTTCAAATTCCTGTATTTGTGAAAGAAATGGAAGAGGAAACGTTTAACCACTTCATCAAGGCCAATGGGATTGTAGAGGCTGTAAACCAGGCCTTTGTAAGCCCTGAAATGAGTGGTCAAATCAAACAAATTCTTGTGCAGGAGGGCGATGAAGTAACCAAAGGGCAGCTGCTGGTATCCTTAAATACGTCGGTCACCGAGAACAATATAAAAGAGGTCAAAACCAATCTTGAACTGGCTACCAAGTTGTATGAAAAACAGAGGAAACTTTGGGAAGAAAATGTAGGTTCCGAGATTGAGTATTTACAGGCCAAAAACAACAAAGAAAGCCTGGAGAATCGCCTTAAAAGTTTAGAGGCACAATTGAATATGTCTAAAATCCACGCACCCTTCGACGGTATTGTAGATGAAATTTACCAAAAGAAAGGCGAGATGGCATCTCCGGGAATGCAGGTATTGCGTATGGTTAACCTGGATGATCTTACCATTGAGGCTGATGTTTCCGAGAGCTATCTGGGTAGCATTAAGGCCGGTGATAAGGTATCGGTAAGTTTTCCTGCCTATCCCGACATTCGATTAAATGTTCCCATCAACAGAACCGGAAAAATGATTGACCAGGACAGCCGAACCTTCCGTGTTGAAGTACACATCGATAATCTGGAAAGTAAAATCCTTCCCAACCTGATTGCTGTGGTTAAAATTCGTGATTACTCCAGCGAAAACAGTCTGGTGGTACCTTCAATTATTGTGAAACAAGATATAAAGGGCAATTATCTTTATCGTGCCGAAAATTCCAACGACGAGCTTATTGCCCGAAAAGTTTATGTGGAAACCGGACGTTCCTATAATGATCAGACGGTGATTAAAAAGGGAATTAACAGTGGAGATCGCGTTATCGTATCCGGATTCAACCAGGTATCTGATGGGGCAAAAATTTCCATTCGCAAACCCCAAGAATATGATCAGCAATAATTAAGAAAACAAGTGGAAATGGATAAATCAAACAATAAATCTCCTTTTTTGGAAAAGGTTCAGCGAGAGTTTAAGCTAACGACTCTTGCTCTGAAGAATAAAAACACCATCTTTCTTTTGGCGGTGGCCATTATTGGTTTTGGGATTCTGGCTTACAGAAACATGCCCAAAGAGCTAAGCCCGGAGGTGGTGATACCCACCGTCCTGGTGCAAACCTACTACCCCGGAAATCCTCCCGTGGATATTGAAAACCTGATTTCGCGCCCCATTGAAAAAGAGGTGGAAACCGTGAAGGGCATCAAAGAACTTAGCTCCACTTCTGCGCAGGGATATTCGATGATCTATGTGGAATTCACCACCGATGTTGAAATAGAGAAAGCTTTACAGGATGTGAAAGATGCCGTTGATAATGCCAAAAGGGAACTTCCCAACGATCTCCTGCAGGATCCTCTTGTGATGGATATCGACTTTTCAGAATTTCCCATCCTCAACATCAACCTTTCCGGTGATTACAGCATTGAAGATCTCAAAGGATATGCCGAGTACCTGGAAGATGAAATTGAAACCATTTTTGAAATTTCAAAAGTGGATATCAAGGGCATCAATGATCGTGAAATTAAAATCAATGTGCATCCTCATAAATTGGAGGCCCGCGGATTGACCTTCCAGGATTTGGAATGGGCCGTTCAACAGGAAAACGTGAGTATTTCGGGTGGAGAACTGCGCTTTGGCGATACCAAGCGTTCTATCCGGACAGTAGGGGAGTTCACCAACATGGAAGAACTCAGGAATATTGTGGTAAAAAACGACAATGACAAGCTGGTCTACCTCAAAGATGTAGCAGAAGTAATTGACGGCTATGCCGATCCCAATAACTTTGCCCGATTGGATAAAAACCCTGTTGTTTCCCTGCAAGTGGTGAAGAAAAGCGGAGAAAATTTACTGGCCGCTACCGATCAAATTTTTGATATTCTCGACCGGGCACAGGAAGAAAGGCAATTGCCTGAAGACTTAAAAATATCGCTGACCAATGATCAATCCGACATGATTCGGAAGCAGCTTAACAACCTGGAAAACAGCATGATCATGGGTGTGATATTTGTGGTGCTGGTGCTGTTTTATTTCCTGGGAACCCGAAATGCGCTTTTTGTGGGTCTGGCCATTCCCATGTCCATGTTCCTTTCGTTTATTGTTTTAGAGATGATGGACTCGCGCATGAATATGATTGTCCTCTTTTCCTTAATATTAGCCCTGGGTCTACTGGTAGATAATGCCATAGTGGTGGTAGAAAATATCTACCGGCATGTGAGCCATGGGGAAAAACCGATTCCTGCAGCACGGAGGGCTGTAGGAGAAATCGCCATTCCCATTATTACCTCCACAGCAACAACTCTTTCCGCCTTTATCCCGCTGATTTTTTGGGGTGGCATCACGGGAGAATTTATGAAGTACCTGCCCATCACTCTTATTATTGTGCTTTCTTCATCTCTTTTCGTGGCCCTGGTGATTATTCCGGTCTTCTCAGCAAGTTTTGTGAAAGTAGACAGCAGCGAAGAACGCAATCACAAAAAAGCTTACCGTGCTGTTGGAATTATGGTGATTGTAGCTGCAATATTTTATTTTACCGGAATTTTTGTAGTCGCCAACCTAATCATGCTGGTAGCTTTGCTTATTTTTGCCGATTCCCTGTTTTTCCACAAAGCGCAACGTTGGTTCCAAAATGTTTTCCTGGTAAAACTGGAAAACCTGTATATGAAGGTTTTACTCTTTGCTTTACGCAAGAAAAACCCGGTAAAATTTTTCCTGGGCACTATCTTCTTACTCATATTCACGGTCATTTTTTACTTTGCCAGTGGTCCGAAATTCTTGTTTTTCCCCGACA
>CAYVSF010000141.1:0-7203 GCA_964453775.1 uncultured Bacteroidales bacterium | reverse complement strand
CATAGCTGTAGAAAATTCTCCAAGAGTTACCGCCTGGGCACCTATGGCCATACTTCCAATAGCATATGCTGTGTCTTCTACTCCCATTGCAAGGGATTGTATTCCTGCTGCTCTGGATTTAATCCCCAAAGCCGTAGCTCCAAACTCTCCATCAGCCATAGTCTCTAAACCAAATGCCGTATTGGCAATACCAGTAGCATGAGCGCCCAATCCTAATGCAAAGGAAGCTGTACCATCAGCAAAGGTATACCTGCCAATCTGCGTTCCACTCTGGTTTCGTGCCTCACCTCCAAAAGCAAAGCAGGATTCACCCATTGCTTTTGTCCTGTTACCAAAAGCAAAAGCCCCCTTATCTCCAGCTCGGGCATAAAGCCCCAAAGCAAATGAGTTTACACTATCAGCCCTGGACAATGCACCAATTGCAGTAGAAATTGCGCCATTGGCTACGTTCTTAAAACCTAAAGCCTGGGAATTTGATCCAATTGCTTTTGATTCATAACCTATACTCAACGATTGATTACCAACACTATCAGGGTGCTCTATCAAAACACGGCCCGCCCAGAAGGCCTCTTTTCTTGGATACCATAGTACCCGGGACTCACTTGGATCAACTACGACAGGAGCATCTCCTGAAACATTAAAGTAATCGCTAAACCCTTTATTCTTCCCTGGTGTTCTGCCACTTACGGCAAAACCACCAATCTTTCCTTTTGATGCATCCGGAATATAAACAATTGTGCTATCGGGAGTAATTTTAAAATACCTTTCTTCAGTGGCCTTACCGGGAGTTTTTCCACTAACTGCAAAGCCACCTATCCTGCCTTTCGCCTGGTCGTCTACTAAAATCTTTACACCATCCGGGTAAACTGCAAATACGGTATCGTTGTTGGCATTGATCACCTGAAATAACGGTTCGTTGGTTGATTCATTTCCCTTTACATCTAAGCGGCTTAAAGGGATGGATGTTCCAACTCCAATTTTTCCTTCGTTGTAATAAATATTCTGCCCGGAAAGTTGCCAGTTAGATTCGGGTGAACTACCCGATTCTTCTGCATAAAGAGCGTAAGGAACAGAAACCATTTGGGTCGTTCCCATATGAATATAATCGCTCTTTCCTGCAGGATCAACTTCAACCCTTAAGAAATAAGAATTAGCGCCCCAATTAATGTCATCAAATGTACCTGCCAAGGGATCCCCACTACCAACTTTTACAGCAAATACTCCCGCCCCATTGGTCTGAGTTGTGTGGGTCTCTGCATAAATTGCCTCTCCTGTGGCAGATCCCGGTATTATACTCATTTTAACACCAACGGTTTGTTCAATTAAAAGACTGCCATCCGCATCATTCAATGATGCCTGGTAATTAAAACTCTGGGGTGTTTGCCCCAATAAAACACTCGCCGATATAAGCATCGTGAATACTAATATAATTCGCTTCATAATCTATATTTATTTATTAAACATTCATTTTATCCATACAAGATAATCGATGCTTCTGTAAAAAGCAAAAGTGCCCCCTAATATAGAAAGCACTTTCTAAATAAGCACCAAAGAATTACTTTGCACCAATTAGCTCTTCTAACTTTTTAAGTCGGGACTCTAGCTCAGTCTGTTTTTTATTTTGCTGTTCAATAATTTCCTGCTGTTCTTGCAAAGCTTTAGTAAGCATGGGGATTAAAGCTGCAGGAGCCACCATATAAGCATCTTCCGATTTATCATAAATAACCATCTCGGGATATATTTTCTCGGCCTGCTGCGCAACAAAACCCGTTTTTTTCAAACCCGGCAATGCCTTATATTCAAAATCATATACTTTTAAATCTTCAATAATGCTTATTGCTTTTGTAACGGTCTCCCTCAAATTATTTTTTTCTCGAGCATCAGATTTAGAGGATACATAAATTGTACCACCATTGTTATATAATCCACCCAAATGGGCACTTCCATCACCTGTCTTACATCCAACAAAAGCAGTTGAACCACTTCCTCCATATGTTCCTGCCTCCACCCTCAAACCATGGTATTCCTCGCTATTTCCCCGGTTTGACAAAAGCATTCCATAATAACCATAAGATCCCAAGACAGTAAATTTGTAACTCAAAGAGCCTGTTAGCCCAACGGCTGCTCTGTTCGTACTTGCATCGACAAACAGGGTTCCATAATCAAACTCCACATCACTATTATTTCCGCAATTTATATATAAAGGTGTATTTGAATTGGTTAAAATCTCATCCCCATCGAATCTCAGGCTATTTGCAATTTCCAGGACTCCTGTTCCTGCAGTTCCGGAAGCATCTGTTGTAGCTGTAAACTCTACTCTACCCCCTGCCACGACTAACCGATCTGTAGGAGCGGTGGTACCAATACCCAAACGTCGGCTTCCATTGTCAAATCTTGCCCAAAATGTGCTATTATCACCTGTTGAAAAGTAGACATCATCATCTGGTCTAAAAATGATATCATCGTCTGCTGACAAATATAAATCCCCGGAGGATTCTCTTATACGTGTATTGCTATTATTAAAATGTACTCCTGCAAAACTGGTCAGTCGAATATTTCCGTTCACATGTAATTTCTCAGAAGGAATGCTTATACCTAAACCCAAATTTCCATTGCCAGAGTTAATATAGACACTATTTCCTATATTATCGCCCCAATCAGTGTGAAATACAATGCCACCGCGGGCTTTTACCATGAATTGGTTTGCTTTTGTATTTGTGGTAGTGCTTCCACCACCATCAGAAAAGACAAAACTGTTATCATAGTTCCCGTTTGAAGCATCGAATCCCAATGCTATAGAGGCCTCGCCATTCGCCGTTACGCTATATCCCAAAGCTATAGCAGCATAATCAGCCGCTGTATTTCCCGTACCTAATGCAATGGAACTTGCTCCATTTGCATTATTTCCACCACCAAAAGCCAAGGCATAACTGCCGGAAGTGTTTGAATTACCTCCTGCGAAAGAAGCCCTTCCTCCTGCTGTACTTCCTACTCCCATTGAAAAGGATAAATCTCCATTTGCATTAGTCTCGCTTCCAATGGCCATTGCAGCTGAACCTACTGCTTCATTTTTACGTCCTATCGCTACACTATAATAGTCATAAGCATAAGATTGATATCCCATGGCCATGGAATATCTGCCAGAGGCAATACATTGGGTTCCTATACTCACGGCCCCAATGTTTTGGGTTTGGGAACCTAATCCAAAGGCCAGGGAATAATTACCCTGAGCAATTGTATTACCTGTAACGACACCAGCAGAATCGATACCGACCGAACCAAAAGCAAAGGATTTCTCTCCCTCTGCACTGGCGCCGGATCCAAAAGCGTAGGAATCATTCCCCTTCGCTTTAGCCTGATTCCCAAAAGCAAAAGTACTATTAGCATTTGCAAGTGCTTTATAACCAATAGCTGTTGAATAATCACCCAGTGCCATGCTTTGATATCCGAAGGCCTGGGAATAATTACCCATGGATACACTCTCGAATCCCATTGCTGTGGAGTTTAATCCCACACTGTCAACAGAACCAACCCGCACGCGACCTGTAAGAAATGCTTCCCGTTTTGGATACCACATCACACGTGCTTCACTAGGTGTGATGATATTGGCATCGGTTTTTCCCGTTACGTTTAAATAGTCCGTAAATTCTCCTGATTTTCCACCAGGAGTTCTTCCGCTTACAGCAAAGCCTCCAATCCGTCCTTTGGTCGATTCATCAAAATATACCCTGGCACTATCCTGATTTAATTGAAAGTAGGGATTATCTTCTGACTTTCCTCCTGGTGTTCTGCCACTTACAGCAAAACCGCCAATTCTACCTTTTAATGTACTTTCACGTACCCAAATACGGGTAGAATCAGGTGTTACTCTCAGGTATTCCGAGCTTTCTGTTTTACCTCCCGGTGTTCGTCCACTTACAGTAAAACCTCCAATACTACCTTTTAACGTACTCTCCTTCACCCAAACATGGGTATAATCTGGTGTTACCCTTAAATATTCCGAACCAACACCTTTCTTACCCGGTGTTCTTCCACTTACAGCAAAACCTCCAATACTACCTTTTAATGTACTCTCACGTACCCATACACGGGTAGAATCTGGCGTTACCCTAAAATATTCCGAACCAACACCTTTCTTGCCCGGTGTTCTCCCACTTACTGCGAAACCTCCAATTCTACCTTTAGATTTCGATTCTTCATCTACGTATACCACTACACCATCTGGATAAACAGCAAAAACAATATTACCATCTTTATCTTTCACAGAAAAAAGTGTATCATTTTCTGTAGAGGTTCCATCGCCTCTAACTTCCAAAGGGCTACCTGGATTTGAACTATTAATACCTACTTTTCCCATATGATAGATATAATTATCTCTACGGGTCCAGACACTGCTATCGTTGGGAAGAAGAACATGATTCGAAGAAGACAGATATAAGGTATCACCCTCAATCCTCAGTTCCTGAATCTCATTATTAGGATCTGCATCTTCTTCTTTTATATTAATAGCATAGAAAGCATAAGGAACAGCATTTAATTTTGATGAACCAATGCTTAAAAAATCTCCGGATTTATTTTCATCCAGCTCAACCTGAAGATAAACATTCATTTCTTCCCAGGGGATTGAAGCAAAGCTTCCTTCAATGCTATCTCCGGCACCTAAAGTTAGAGATACCAACCCTTCTTCAGAAGTAGTAATGTCATGATCTTCAACATAATAAATAACATCTCCGTTTTCTCCTTCAGCAAAAGAAAATCGGAGTATAACATTCTGTGTACTTATAGCTTCTCCGGCACTATTTCGAATGAGTGCCTGATAATTGATGCCGGACTGATTCTGAGCAAAGAGTATAGTGATCCAAAACAGGAATAAGCCCGTAAAAAAAATCTTTGTTTTCATAGGTCGATAGGTTTGGGGAATAAAAAACAAGTTACGACCTATAACATTAAGAGTCAATAAAAAAGAGCAACCCAACAGAGCTGCTCATAATTGATTTCGTATAATACCTTCAAAACTATTCCTTATTTTCCAATTGTGTTACCCTTTCTTCCAGAGCTTTGAGCATTTCCTTTAGTTCCCTGTTCTCATTTTCCAGGGTAGCATTTCTTTCTGCCAGTTCCTGTACTGCTTTGATTGTAAACACCTGGGCATTATAAATATCAATCGATAACTCTAGCATAAGATGTTGTCGTTTTATGCGTTTCGATAAAAATCGCCTCACCTAACTCTGACCCAATTAAAATTGAAAATTTCACAGAAACAGGAGAGTTAATAATTAATTCGCCTTCACTATTCCTTAATACTGCCTGATAATTAAAAGAAGAAGAAGGTTGTGCCAGTAAAAGGTTTGCTCCCAAAAACAAGAACATTAAAAAAAGTCAATAAGCCTTTTGTTTTCATAGGTATGGGTTTTTGTATGAACATTATTAATAACTTTACGTAAGAAATAAATTGAGAGTTTCGGATAACAAAAAAAGGTGCATCTTTCACTGGATGCACCTCCTCAATACTCTACTATATTGTGTTACTCCTCTATTAACTTATCCAGGTGTTCCAATCGGGATTTCAAATCATCTATCTCTTTCTTTAATGAGATGTTTTCATCGATTAACTCCTGTACCGCTTTGATACTTACAATCTGTGCATCGTAGGTATCAATTTGCAGAATTTCTTCTCCATTTTTTAACAATAGAACATATACCATACGTTCCTGATTTCGCAGGAATTCCCCACTTTCATCCTGAAGAGCTGCCTGGTAGTTAAACTTAAATGGGCTTATTTTAAAGGGTCATACTGGCAATAAAAAGTATGACCATTAAAATAGCTCTTCTCATAATGCTCGTAATTTAAAATGCAACTTATTAACTAATTTTGAGTATAAAGGTTAGTTTAAAGCATGAAGATACAATTATAATATTTTTTAGCACAGTTTTTGTATTACGTTTTGATGAACAGTTTTTTTTTGAGGGAGGAACTGTTTTCTCAGATATCTTTTATAATTTTGATAAATTGAAATATATGGGTGTGTTTTAGTAATTAAGTAGAATATTTAATACCTTTAAACGAACCAATTGCTGAAAACAAAAACTCTAAAAAAGCGCTTCTTGAGACAAAGCCAAAACAGGAATGAAAAATAGATTAATAATGAAAAATATAACCTTACTACTAGTATCTCTTCTATTGAATATTCCATTATCCGCTCAGCAATCTGATGATGAGCAATGGAAAGATTACTATGCAGATAAAGGGATTAAAAGCCAAACCCAGTGGAATCATAAGTATAATGGAGACAAGGTTCGTGAAGAAGGGTATAAAAACCTCTCAAAAATTTTCGATGAAAATGGCAATATCATTGAAGAAATATACTACCGTCAGGGAAGTGTATATCAAAAAATGAGCTATAAATACAATAAAGAAGGAAAGAAAATTCAATCTCTTAACTGGAAATTGGATGATGGCAAAAAAAAGATTCTTTTTAAACAGGATATTGAATATGAAGATGGCAAAAAAATACGGGAAGTAAGATACAACGGTTCAAACCTAACTGTGTTTAATTACACTTACGATAATGATGAGAAATTAGGTAAAATCACCAAATACAACGACCGGGGTAAAGTTGAACAAAACCGTGAATTCTCTTATGAGGGGAATAAAACCATTGTTGAAATTTCCGGCCCAAATGGACAAATAGAAGGGTACATTGAGAACTTTTATAACAGTGACAACAAACTTACGAAAACGGTTGACTACGATGAGAATCATAATGAAGTTAATCGTTTAAGCTACAAATATGATGAGCAGGGACGCGAGATAGAAAAAGCAAAATATATAAAAGGCGACTTTGCTTATAAAGAGAATTACAAGTACGGTGAAGATGGTTTATTGAAAGAAATCTTGCATGAAGAACCTGAAGATAATGAGTACAAAAACAATATGTATGAATATGATCAGCAGGGTAATTTACTTGAAGAACAGTGGTATGACAATCACCCGGAGAAATATTCAAAGAAAACATATCATTATAACGATGATGGCATTCTAATGAAAGTAGATGTTTATTATGCACTCTACAATTACAAAATTCAATATCAATACACCTACGAGTATTATTAGGAACCTGGAATAGAAATATTAAAAAGGAAAAAGAGGCTGTCCAAAAAGGGCAGCCTTTTTCATGCAACCATTTTTGTCAATCCTTGCTC
>CAYVSF010000140.1:0-7204 GCA_964453775.1 uncultured Bacteroidales bacterium | reverse complement strand
CATTGCTATGCGAGGCGGTGGATGATGGAACAATCAAAGGTAGAAAAAGTGTAAACGTACCCATGGTATCTTTTAACCTGCCCACTTTAAGTAAAAAAGACAGGGAATATGTGCATTTTGCCATTAAGCACGATATTGATTTTATTGCACACTCTTTCGTAAGAAGAAAGGAGGATGTGCTGGAGATTCAGAAGATCCTGGATGAACATCAAAGTGATATTAAGATTATTGCTAAAATAGAGAACCAGGACGGGGTGGACAATATAGATGAGATTTTGGAGCATGTATATGGTGTTATGGTGGCTCGCGGTGATTTGGCCATTGAGATACCCTATGAAAAAATACCCGGGATTCAG
Source organism: uncultured Bacteroidales bacterium (assembly GCA_964453775.1). Taxonomy (GTDB): domain Bacteria; phylum Bacteroidota; class Bacteroidia; order Bacteroidales; family UBA12077; genus CAYVSF01. The sequence continues at coordinate 6,848 of CAYVSF010000140.1, read as the reverse complement.
CGAATGCTTATCAATAAATGCATTGATAAGAGAAAGCCAGTTATCATAGCCACCCAAATGCTGCATAGTATGATTGATAATCCCCGCCCCACCAGGGCCGAGGTGAATGATATTGCAAGTGCAATTTATAGCCAGGCCGATGCAATCATGCTCAGTGGTGAGACCGCTTATGGTGATTATCCTGTACAATCGGTTCGTACAATGACAAAAGTGGCCAGAGAGGTAGAGAACTCAAAAGAGCCGTTTAATGATATTCCCAGCCGTGTGATTAACAATGAAGTTTCGGCTTATCTTTGCAAATCGGCTGTGAAATCTTCATTCCGATTGGGAGCAAGGGCTATTATTGCCGACTCTACTAGCGGAAGAACCATTAGAAGTCTTGCTGCCTACAGAGGAAATAAACCCATCTATGCACAATGTTATTCGCGAAGAACGATGCGGGAGCTGGTATTGTCGTATGGGGTCTATGCCAATTTCATGGAAGCACGGGAAACATCCCATGAATTTTTACTGGATGCACTTACCAGTTTGATTGATAAGCACGCATTTGATCCGGATGACAGAATTGTTGTGATTGCCGGTAATTTTGGACGTAGCTACGGAGCATCCTATATTGAAATTGGAACCGTAAGTAATTTAATAGGCCACCTTTCTTAGGAAAAGGCAGTCTCTGTTTTTCTTATTTGCGAATAAATATAAAGTCACCACCCTCATCCCCGGTATCCTTTATTTCTCCGTACTGGGGGATGTTTGGACTGTTATTGAGGACTGCTGTTTTGAAGCTGCTAAACAGCTCCTCTGCAGCAATATAATCTCGAGTATTTTCTTCCAGGCGTTTATTCAAATAGAGCATAAAAACACTTTGATCCGGCACTTCCTTTAGAGTTCCGCTGGTCATTGCTTTTCTGCTGGGGTATTCATATAGCTTTTGAATCGATTTTGGGGCATCCCGAAAGGCTTTTCGCGTCTTAAAAATGCCGCCACTAAAGCAGGCGTCGGCAATTAGAATGGTATGTCGACTGTTTATGGCTTTTAAATAGTCCCTTACGGTTGAATTTCTTAACCAGTTGGCGGTGTTGGCCTGTTTTGCATCCGCCGGCAACCAGTAGCCAATTTTATCTTCTGGATCCCAGTACCCGTGTCCTGCATAGAAAACCAGCAGATTATCATTTTCACTAATCGAATGATTGATTCGGTCCATTATGGATATGATTTCTTCCCTGCCCGGATTTTTTAGGAAGAAGACATTCGCTTCGTCGAATGTATAATGTTTTGTAAGCGTGTTTTTTAGCTTTTCAGCGTCTTTTATCGGATTCTCCAAGGAATGAATAGCCGGATCGGCGTATTCATTCACACCAATAAGCAGTGCGTAGTACTTTCCCGGTTCTTCCTGCTGTATTTTGGCCAACTCTTTGCCATCATCTGCTTCATTAAAGTAAGTTTGTCGCTGCCCCTCTTTCTTTTCCGGTCTAAAGAAGATTTTGTGTTGCAGCTCTGCAGAATTCCCGGATTTGTCAGTTGCTGTGATGAAGGTCGTGTTCATGCCATCTACCAGGTATATTTCCGCTTCAAAATGTCCATCGGGGCTAATTTTTGCGGGCATTCCATTCACCAACACTTCATATATTCCGCCGGCATCCTTTGCGATACCTTGCAAACTCACAGCTTCCTTTTTTACCTGCGCCGGCTTGCTTGCATTGCCGGTAGGTTGCATAATTTCCAGATCTGGCGGCATATTGTCATCCGCAGGTTTTGTTTCACCAAGGTGAAATGCCATTGGTGAGGATATCATTTCAGTTTGAACAGCTTTTCCTCTTTCATTATCTAAGGGAATATCTCTGTATTGTAAATTTGCAGATACCATGTCTAATCCATATGTAATGGTAATCACCTCGATTCCAAATTCCGCAAGTTTTAGGCGGGAGCCCATTTGGGGTGGCAATTCAAAATAAAATTCCGCCAAAATGGTTTCCCCTTTATTGATGCTATAGGTGGGTTTGGAATAGCGCTCCGGGCCAGGTACATTTCCAATTTTACTGCCCACGGATTCAAATCTTCTGTTGTTGTAATCATAGATTCGTGCCAAACGATTGATAAAGCGCAAGTCCCGCTTATCTCCATTGTTGGTGATTTCCAGCTGACAATGAGCCCTATTACCCTGTTTTTCAAATCCTATTAAGCTTGCTGATATATTGTGCGCATTATCAACTGGCATTTTAGTTTTGCCCGGAATGGCTTTTAGTCTAAATACCACTTCATCCGATTGCAATTGTTTTAGATCGTTCAGCGTTTCCCAAACAATCACCTGGCCTGTCCCTGCTTCTAAATCATTGCCAATTGCACCTTTTACTGATTTTAGGGGAAGATTGAAACTTTTTCCGCCATTGGCCGAGGCTTCGATTTGAATATCGAATAGCTGACCGTTATTTTCACCGATAAGATCATAATGAATGTTTATATTGCTATTCAACTGATTTATTCGAAGATTTTCAAATTTTTGTCCATAAATGAACAAACTGCTCATGAGAATAATGGTCAGGGAGGTTAGGATTCTTTTATTCATTCTATTTGTATTTTGATGTTTGTTGTCAAAAGTTTTTAATGTGCATGAACACCTTTTAATCAATTGTTATTTTCAAAAAATGATGTTCTGATAAAATAATAGTTTGATCAGGGCACAGGTCTCTTGCGTACAAATTAATCAAATATTTGTTGCTTTGCAATTAATTGTGGGTTAATTCATACAAGCATTATGCCATAAGGAAAAGAGTAAAGGCTGCTTAAATTAAAGAAGAATCGACAATTGTTTCTTTCATCCGTTAAAAACAGCATTTTTATGCTCGATAATCCAAAGCTGGATCGTATTTTTGTACTCATGTTAAAGTATGTATACCTTCTTATTGGTTTGCTTTTTGTAGGAATTGGCTTTGTAGGAGTAGTTGTACCTGGATTGCCGACAACTCCATTTATGTTACTGGCAGCTGCCATGTTTATTAAAAGCTCCGATCGCTTGTACCAGTGGTTATTGAATCACAGAACTTTTGGTAAGTCGGTAAGGGATTACCAGGAGCATAAAGTTATTAGGAAACAGGTAAAAGTTCTTAGTATATTGTTAATGAGTATAATGGTAACTATTTCGGTTGTTTTTCTAATTCCGAATTTTTACGTAAAACTTCTGGTGCTATCCCTTGGTATATTTGGTGCGGTTTTTATTCTTCGACATCCCTCACATATTAAATCTTCTGAAAAAAAAGAGGCTCCGGAATAAATAGTGCAATACCTGTTCTTTTTGCTTTTTTTAGTTTATTTTTAAAGGATGCTCAGCCTAATAGTATATCGACTGTTTCTTTCTGCCTTATTGGTTCTTGGAATGCATCCCCTGCATCTCTCTGTAATGAATGTAGACTACAATGAGCAGAAAGACTTATTTGAAGTGGCTGTTAAGGTGTTCCAGGATGATTTTACCGAGGCATTTGAAGAATACTATGGTACCAAACTTCAACTAACAAATGATAATGCAGGCTCCATTGAAAAAGTTGAAGCTTATTTTGATTTGCACATAACTTTCCAAAATATGAATGGTGATAAGGAGAGATGGGAATACATTCGTGTAGATCAAAGACAAGATTCATATTGGTTTTATTTTGATGTTATACTAAAGGAGCCGGGAACTGTCATCAAAATATACCATGATCTTTTTACCGATCGTTTCCCGGATCAGGTAAATCTGATTATTTTTACATCTGGGGGAAAACAAAAAGGCCTCCGTTTTACGGGCGCCCATAAAAACGAAAACATACAGCTTTATGAAGAGTAAGCTCTATATTGTCGTATTCACTTTCCTGTCTATACTGTTGCCGGTTGAAACATCGGCCACGCATAACAGGGCGGGAGAGATTCGCTGCAAGCAAATCGCAGAGCTTACCTATGAAATTACTATTATTACCTATACCTATTCTCTAAGCGCAGCCGATAGGGAAGAACTGGAAGTAAGCTGGGGTGATGATACCTATTCCATTGCTCCCCGGGTGGAAAAAGTGATGCTTCCCGATTACTATCAGCGAAATAAGTATGTTTCTGTCCATACTTTTCCCGGTCCCGGTGCTTACCGCATTTTAGTGCAGGACCCTAACAGGAATTATGGGGTAAACAATATCCCCAACTCTGTAAATACAGTTTTCAGTATCAGTACCACAATTTACATTATTCCTGATTTGGGGACAAACACATCTCCTGTATTGCTTAATCCGCCTATCAATCTGGCCGGGTACCACAAGTTTTTTATTCACAATCCCGGTGCCTATGATGCAGAGGGAGATAGTTTGGCTTACCGGCTAACCGATTGTCTGGGAGAGGATGGTGAACCCATTGAAGGTTATACTTTGCCACCTACAACAGATGAATTGTACATTGACGAATACACCGGCGACTTTATTTGGAACACACCAGCCGATACAGGAAAATATAATGTGGCTTTTGCTATCGAGGAATGGCGGTCGGGAATAAAAATAGGGGAGATGATACAAGACATGCAAATCGACGTGCATGAGACTGATAATAATCCCCCGGTGAACATGGTGCCTGATGATATTTGTGTATTGGCTGGTGATACTGTCGATTTGCTGGTATACAGCGAAGATGTGGATGGGGATAGTATTGAATTGACCATGACAGGTGGGCCCCTAATTTTCGAGGAAGATTCTGCCGTGTATGAAGTTACGGAGTCGCAAGCCGGATTGGCAATTGCAAATTTAAGATGGGCTACCAGTTGCTCTCATATCAGAAAACGGCCTTATGACATTGTGTTAACTGCCAAAGATGATAATTCCGATATTAAGCTGGTAGATATGGACCATTTTAGCATCAGGGTGATGGGACCCCCGGTTACAGATATAGAAGTAACCAAAGCGAGTGCAACGCTTTCACTTGACTGGAGAACACCTTCCTGTGAAGTAAAAAGCTACCACATCTACCGGAGAAACAAATCAAATGATGTCGAACCGGACAGCTGCCAAACGGGAATTCCTCCTTCCTGGGGCTATGAACTGATAGGCGAGACGGAAGATACAACCTTCTTCGATAACAATGACGGAGAAGGTCTTTACCAGGGATTTGAATATTGTTACCGCATTGTAGTCGAATATGAAGATGGCTCTTTAAGTCCTCCTTCGCATGAAATCTGCGCAGTGCTGGAACGCGGAATCCCCCTGATAACCAATGTAAGCGTTAGACATACTGATATACAAAGAGGATCTATCCTGGTAAAATGGATGAAACCGCTCTCCCTGGATACCATTTCAAATGCAAACGGTCCGTTCGTCTATTTTCTTTATCGCTCAGATGGTATTTGGGCCGAAGATTTGGATCCTCTGGATACCCTTGCTTATGAAGATACAAGCTATGTGGATACGCTTTTTAATACCCTCGATATGGGTTATTCGTATAGTGTAGCATTGGTCAATTTTGAGCCTGGAAATCAGTTTCGGGTTGGTAATCCTCAAATTGCTTCAAGTCCTTATTTGGAAACCATAGGATCTGACCGGATGATTGATTTTAAGATTAATCGAAATACACCCTGGATCAATCATCACTACGATTATTATCTTCAAAATGATGACGGAACATGGAATCTTCAGGGAAGTTCAACCGAAAGGGAGTGGCGTATCACCGGGCTCGATAATGAGAAAGAATATTGCTACAGGGTAGTAACCCGTGGATATTATATGCTTGATGATTCGACGGAAGTAGAGAATAGCAATTTCTCACAGCTTACATGTGTAGTTCCGATAGATTCGGTTCCCCCATGCAGGCCTTCCTTGTCGGTTACCAGCAACTGCGACAGTATGTTCAATCACCTTGCTTGGTCACTAAAATCGGATAGCTGTACTATCGATATTGATCATTTTACGATTTTATACGCACTGGATGCGGAAAGCGATTTGGATACATTGCTTGTCTTACCGGATGCTGAGCTTCGCGAATATTATCACTTTCCAAAGGATGAAATGGGTATTTGTTACCAGATAATAGCTGTTGACGGAGCCGGTAACGAAAGTCTCCCTTCAGCTAAAATCTGCACGGATGCCTGCTCTGATTACCGGCTTCCCAATGTATTTACACCAAATGGAGACGGGATGAATGATATTTATTACGCCTACAATCCGGGGGAGGTTGTGAAAGCGGTGGATATGAAAATTTATAACAGATGGGGCGACCTGGTTTATGAAACTACAAAGCCAGAAATTGCCTGGGATGGTAAATTGTTGAATTCTGACAGGATGGCCTCTACAGGGGTCTATTACTATATTTGCACCGTCTATGAAGAACGTATTAGTGGAACAGAGGAACGTGCTCTTACAGGTTTTATCCAATTGATTTCGGAAACGGGTTCTGCAACACTAAATGATTAATTAGAAATGCAACTATTGATACTAAAAAAAGGGCAATAATGAAAAACAGGCTTCAACGATTGATTTCGGTAACCTTGCTGATGTGCTTTTTTGTTTCTTTTCAGGTTTCAGCACAAGAATGGAAAGATTACTATCTGAAAGGAGCTGCTTCATTTAAAAACGAACAAGTTGATAGCGCACTAAACTATCTTGACACGGCATTGCAAATTAGGGAAAATGTTCAGCTACTCAAACTTCAAGCTGCCATTCTATTAAAAAACAAAGATCTTGACGATGCATTGAAAACGCTTCAGCGGATGAATTATTTAAGTCGCGGTGCAGCAGATTATCAACTGGCTGTTTTATATGCCAGGCAAGAGAACTCTGATAGCGCATTCTATTTTCTGGAACGCCATTTGTCTTCGCGGTTTCAGAAGAAACGTTCCAGGCTTGAAGAGG
>CAYVSF010000139.1:0-7250 GCA_964453775.1 uncultured Bacteroidales bacterium | reverse complement strand
AAATCCTGTTCGAAGGAAGCAACCGTCGGAATTTATTCCAACCGGTATTGCAGGTATCGACCTCAACAACGCATTGGTTACAGGGCAGAAGATTCCTTTCTTTGCCGACCCTGACCAGCCTTACAACCAGGTAATGTCCATGGTGGCTTTGAGAGCAGATGCGGATAAAATTATTCTCGGGGGTATGGGCCTTACCAATGATGATTACCTCTACTATAAGAATGTCTTTGATAATGCAGGGGCACTCGACAGAATCATCAGCTTCATGAATACAACGGAAAATCCACCGGTAGAGCGTTTGCTCGTGCCGGATATGGCACTTACCGCTGCGGAATATTTTGCCGTTGAGAAAAACCAGAAAGTTTTGGTACTGCTGACAGACATGACCCTTTATGCTGATGCATTGAGTATTGTATCGAACAGGATGGATCAGATTCCTTCCAAAGACAGTATGCCGGGATCGTTATATTCCGATTTGGCCAAAATTTATGAAAAAGCGGTACAGTTTCCGGATGGTGGCTCCATTACCATCATTGCCGTAACTACACTGCAGGGCGGTGACATTACACATGCGATTCCGGATAATACCGGTTATATTACCGAGGGACAGCTATTCCTTAGAAAGGATACAGATATTGGTAAAGTTATTGTTGATCCGTTCCGAAGTCTGTCTCGTTTGAAACAGTTGGTAATTGGTAAGAAAACCCGGGAAGATCATCCACAAGTGATGAATACAGCGGTTCGACTATATGCCGATGCAGCCAGTGCAAAAACCAAACAGGAAAATGGCTTCGACCTTACCGACTATGACGAAAGAACACTGGATTTTGCCAAAGAATACTCAAATGAGTTGCTGGCCATTGATGTGAATATTGAGGTGGAAAAAATGCTCGATACAGGTTGGCAGCTGTTTAACAAGCACTTTAAGAAAGCCGAAGTGGGTATTAAAAAAGAACTTGTAGATAAATACTGGCCTCAAAATGGGGAAGAATCGTAAAGCATTTGCTCTATGGCAATAAAATTTCAATACAATAAAATTGCGCTGCAAAGCCTCCAGAAACAACTGAAGGTCCGAGAGCGGGCACTTCCTACCCTGCAAAGCAAGGAAGCAGCCCTTCGTGTGGAAGTGAAAAGGGCCAAAGATGAAGCAGAAAAACTCCAAAAAGAACTGGAGCAAAAAATGGCTGCCCATGATAATATGGTTCGTTTGTGGGGAGAATTTGAGGAGGATCTGCTGGAGGTAAAAGATGTTAATCTTCATGTGAAGAAAATCGCCGGTACCAGAACCCCTGTTTTGGAGGAAGTGATTTTTGAAACAAAGGAGATCAATCTTTTTAATAAACCCAGCTGGTTTCTGGCAGGGATAGAAATACTAAAGGCACTGGTACGCATTTCTATAGAAAGTGAATTCTTTCTTAAAAAGATGGAATTGTTAGATTATGCCCGGAAAAAGACCACGCAGAAAGTAAATCTGTATGAAAAAGTTCAAATTCCGGGATATAAAGAAGCAATTTCAAAGATTAAGCGTTTTCTGGAAGATGAGGAGAACCTCTCCAAATCCTCCCAGAAAATCGTGAAGAAACGTCAACAGGAAAACAAGGAGGTGGCCTGATGATTACACCAATGAAAAAATACTCCTTCCTTCTTTATCACAAGGACTATAAGCAATTCCTGGAAGATTTGCAGGAATTGGGAGTAGTTCATATCATTGAAAAAAAGGAAGAGGTGGATGAAGCAACAAGGGAGAAACTGCAGTTTATTTCGCAGATCAACAAAACCCTGACTTTCCTGAAACGTCGTGAGCAGGACGAAAAAGCTGAAAAAACAGGTCCCGATGCAGCTGAACTTGTCGAAAATGTTCAGCATATGAGAGAAGAAATATCCAATATTGAACAGGAAAAAATTTCTCTGGAGAAGGATATTCAAAAGGCTTTCCCCTGGGGTGATGTGACGCCGGAAATGTACGACAGATTCAATAAACTGAATCTTAGAATCAGACTGTTTACCTGTCCTGAAAAGAAATATGATGAAGCATGGGAGGATGAGTACTACATGCAAATCGTAAACAATTACGAAGGAAACATCTACTTTGTAGTGTTCCAGGAAGAAGGACAGGAAATAAATATCGATACAGAAGAGGTGCGTCTGCCAGATAAACCCCTTTCTGTTTTGCAAAAAGAGTTGCAAAATTACGAAGAACGACTGGAAACAATCGAATCAACATTTGATGAATATGCCATTAAATACCAGCAAATTCTACGTGATGCGCATGAAAAACTGCAGGAACAAACCTCTTTTGAATATGCTTTGAACAATACAGAAGAAAAGGCCGAAAGCAGACTTAAAATTTTGGAAGGCTGGGCTCCAGAAACCAAAGTAGACGAACTAGAACAATTTCTTGAAAAACAAGACGTGCTGTTTCTATCGTCTATGCCCGATAGAAAAGAAAAAGTGCCTATTCTTTTGAATAACAATAAATTTACAAAGGTTTTTGAACCCATAGGCGATTTATTTGATTTACCAAATTATAAAGAACTGGATTTAACCCCCTTCTTTGCGCCGTTTTTCATGTTGTTTTTTGGCTTTTGCGTAGGCGATACCGGCTATGGTCTCTTAATCCTTATAGGAACGCTTATTCTTAGATCCAAAGTAAAACCCAAATTGAAACCAATAATGACAATGGCTTCCTACCTTGGGGTGGCAACCATTATCATGGGATTGGTTTCGGGAACCTTCTTTGGGGTTAACCTGACAGAAGTAGAGGCAATGCCAGGAAAAGACCTCATCCTTAAGCCCATAGAAATGTTCTATTTGTCAATTGGATTGGGTATTGTACAAATCATTTTTGGTATGTTTATTAAAGCAGCCAATCAAATTAAGCAATATGGGTTCAAGTACGGTATTTCTACCATGGGGTGGATCCTTCTGATTCTTTCAGCAGCAATTTTCATTGGTGCGCCAAAAGCCGGGCTTTTCGAGGTAACAGGAACACTAGACATTATTTCAAAAGGGTTTTATATCCTGAGTGGTGCCATGATATTGCTGTTTAGCGATCCGTCAAAAAACATCTTTGCAAGTATTGGCATCGGAATATATGATGTTTACAATATGATAACAGGTGTATTCGGTGACATGCTTTCTTATATCCGTCTATTTGCACTGGGAATCTCCAGTGCTATTCTCGGACTGGTATTTAATCAGATTGCTTCCCAGTTTTTGGGCATGTCCTATGTAGGATGGCTGTTCTTTGTCATTGTGCTCATTATTGGACATGGATTAAATATCTTTTTGGCAGCCTTGGGCGCCTTCGTGCATCCATTGCGTTTAACATTTGTAGAATTTTATAAAAATGCCGGATTTACCGGCGGAGGAAAACAATATAAACCATTTTCAAAATAATCTAAAGGAGAAAAATTTATGAATACGGCAGTAGTTTTAGCTTACACAGGATTGGCGATCATGATCGCCCTTACCGGAATTGGTAGTGCAATCGGAGTGTCTATGGGCGGTAATGCATCCATTGGAGCTCTGAAGAAAAGTCCGGATAAATTTGGTAATTATATGTTGCTTGCAGCATTGCCTGGTACACAGGGATTGTATGGCTTTGGCGGATACTTCGTTATCGACAAGCTCTATGGAATTATTACACCCGAAATGACATTTTTCAATGGTGTAGCAGTTCTTTCCATGGGTCTTTTCCTGGGTTTCGTTGGTTTACTTTCAGCTATTAAGCAGGGAACAGTAACTTCAAACGGTATTGCAGGAATTGGTTCAGGTCATGATGTATTTGGTAATACACTGATTTTGGCTGTATTCCCGGAGTTGTATGCGATTATCGCTTTTGCAGCAACTTTCTTAATAAGTCAGGGCTTATAAAAGAAACATCATTTAATAATTCTCGTAGAAAAAGGCAGTACAATGGTACTGTCTTTTTTTATGCCGGTACATCTCTTTTTTGATTGCTTTTTTAATTAACTTTGTTAGGCTTGCATATAATTAAATCGAATGATGTTGCTTAAAAATCTACCTTCCATATTGTTAGCTGGTTTTCTGTTGTTCAATACATCAGCAAGAGTACAGGCACAGGAAGAGCATCAACAGGGCGATCATTCCATAGAAAACCATGAAAACGAAAAAGAAGGATTTAACACGGGCGACTTTATTTTCGATCATATCAAAGATCATTACAGCTGGCATATCCTCACTTACAAGGGGCATCATATATCCATTCCTTTACTGATTATTGCAAAAACCCATGAGCATGGCTGGAAAGTTTTTAGTTCAGGGAAGCTTGGACATGGACATGTTCATAATGACCTTAAAATACCCGAAAAAGGAGATTATAAAAACGAATTGGTGGAAGTCAATCAGGATGGTAAGATAATAGGTCCCCCGGTTATTGATATTTCAATTACCAAAAATGTTTTGGCCATTTTTGCCAGTGCAATTATACTGGTACTGCTATTTACATCCGTTGCTAAAGCTTATCAGAGAAGAGAAGGACAAGCACCCAAAGGCTTGCAGTCGCTGCTTGAACCACTTATTTTATTTATTCGTGATGATATTGCAAAAGCCAGCATCGGAGAAAAGCACTATGAGCGTTTTGCCCCTTATCTTTTAAGCATCTTCTTTTTCATTTTTATCAATAATATTTTAGGACTTGTCCCCTTCTTTCCCGGTGGAGCTAATGTTACAGGAAATATCACGGTCACCATGGCACTGGCACTATTTACCTTTTTTGTTACCACTATCAATGGAAATAAAAACTACTGGAAGCACATTTTTAATGCAACAGGGGTCCCCTGGTGGCTCAAGGTTCCACTACCGCTAATGCCCTTCATTGAACTCGTAGGGGTTTTCATCAAGCCTTTCGTACTGATGGTTCGTTTGTTTGCCAATATATCGGCCGGACATATTGTAACGCTGGGTTTTTTCAGTTTGATATTTATCTTTGGAAACATGAATGACACAGCCGGTTATTTAGTGTCGCCGCTCTCAATTTTATTCACGATTTTTATGACATTTTTAGAATTACTGGTTGCTTTTATACAGGCTTATGTATTTACGATACTTTCTGCCATCTATTTTGGTATGGCTGTAGAAACGCACCATTAATATAGTTTTCACTAAATCTATTTTATTATGCTAACACTAACCATTATTTTACAAGCAGTTGCAGGTGCTGCCCTGGCGAAAGTCGGAGCAGCAATCGGGGCTTCAATTGCAGTTCTTGGTGCAGCATGGGGGATTGGTAAAATTGGCGCTATTGCCATGGAGTCGATTGCCCGTCAGCCAGAAGCTGCTGGAGACATTCGTTCGAACATGATTGTTTCTGCCGCCCTCATTGAAGGCGTTGCTTTCTTTGCAATTGTTGTGTGTTTCCTTATTCTATTTGTATAGGAAGGATTATTTACCGGAGCAGCGGTTGGCTGTTCCGGTAATTAACTATTAAAACTCACCATTATGGATTTAATAAAACCTGATGTAGGCCTTTTATTTTGGATGATTCTTTCATTTGGAATTGTGCTCTATATACTTGCAAAGTTTGCCTGGAAGCCAATCTTAAATGCGCTTAAAATGCGGGAAAAAACCATTGAACAGCGTTTGGAAGCTGCCAGGAAGGCCAAAGAGGAAATGGCAAAAATTGAATTTGGTAATGAAAAAGTTACCGCTTTGGCGAAACTTGAAAAGGAGAATATGCTGAAAGATGCAGCCGAGATGAAAGAGAAAATCATTGAAGAAGCCCAAAAAGAGGCCCGGGAAGAAGCCAAAAAAATCATTGAAGACACAAGAATGGCCATAAAGAAAGAAAAACAAATGGCTATTGAGGAGATGAAAAAGAACATTGCTTCACTTTCCGTCGAAATTGCCGAGAATGTGCTAAAGCAACAACTAGACAAGGATGATAACCAGGCTTCTCTCATCAATAAGTTAATTGATGATATAGATCTCAATTAATACAAAAACTATGTACGAAAGCCTTATAGCAGTAAGATATGCAAAAGCCCTTTATCTGGCCGCAGAAGAAGAAAACTGCCTGGATGAAATGGCTGCGAAAACCCAAAATTTATTATTAGGAATAAATAAGATTGGTTCTTTTGCTGATTATATGAAGCATCCATCCATATCAACCAGGCAAAAAACGGAACTCTTTAACAACATCCTGAAATCAGAAAAAGAAAACAGCTTGCTGCGAAGATACATTGGGCTCATCTTAGAAAATAAAAGAATCGCTCATCTTCCGGATATCTTAAGGCGATTTTTAAAATACTATCGTGAAAAGAAAGGCCTTAAAGATGTTCAGTTAACAACGGCAAGTAAAATCAGCGAAAAAGTACATGAAAATATTAGGGATTTCATTGAAAAGAACTTTAATGCAAAGGTGGAACTAAGAGAAAAAACCGACAGGGATATTATAGGAGGTTTTATTGTTGAAATAGATGATATGCGCATAGATGCAAGTGTTCGAAAAAAATTAAATAACATTCAAAAAAGCTTGGAAAAAGCAACGATCAATAACAAATAGATAATAAAAGTATTGTTATGGCAGGTATTAAACCAGGAGAGATTTCCGAAATTCTAAAAAAAAATCTACAGCAACTCTCTGTAGATGCGGAGCTGGAAGAAGTGGGAACCGTTTTACAGGTGGGTGATGGTATTGCCCGAATTTATGGATTGTCTAATGTACAGGCAAACGAATTGATCCAATTTGAGAATGGAATCAAAGCCATTGTTCTCAATCTGGAAGAAGACAATGTTGGAGCCGTGCTACTTGGACCTTCAGACGCCATTCGAGAAGGTGACGTTGTAAAACGAACCAAAACCATTGCTTCCATAAAGGTTGGAGAAGGTCTCCAGGGACGTGTAGTTAATACCATAGGAGAACCCCTTGATGGAAAGGGATCAATTGATGGGGAATTATTTGAAATGCCGCTTGAACGAAAAGCACCTGGCGTTATTTACCGACAGCCGGTAAATGAGCCCCTGCAAACCGGGATCAAGCCCATCGATGCCATGATTCCGATTGGCAGAGGCCAAAGGGAATTGATCATCGGAGACCGACAAACCGGAAAAACTGCAATTGCCATCGATACCATTATTAACCAAAAAGAAAATCACAAGGCAGGAAAACCGGTCTACTGTATTTACGTAGCTGTTGGACAAAAGGGCTCAACTGTTGCCAATATTGCAAATACCCTGGAGGAACACGGTGCAATGGCCTACACGACCATTATAGCTGCCAATGCTTC
>CAYVSF010000138.1:0-7256 GCA_964453775.1 uncultured Bacteroidales bacterium | reverse complement strand
ATTGAATACATTTTGGGAAGAACCACATTTTTCGATTTAGAATTTAACGTGAATGGACATGTACTAATTCCCAGGCCGGAAACCGAAGAACTGGCAGCTTGGATAATTGACGAACATCAAAATCAAAAACCCAGCATTCTTGATATAGGCACCGGTAGCGGGTGTATCATTGCAGTATTGATGAAAAACATTATTCATTCACAAGGGTATGCGACTGATGTGAGCGTAGAAGCTCTTGAAACTGCAAAAAGCAATGCAGAACAACATCACCTTAAGATCACATTTAAACATCATGATATTTTAAAGGACAATCCACCATTTTCCGGGGAAAGATTTGATGTCATTGTAAGTAATCCTCCTTATGTCCGGGAAAAGGAGAAGCAAGAAATGCACAAAAATGTGCTGGCATATGAACCCCATCAGGCCTTGTTCGTGCCCGACTTAAATGCACTCAAATTTTACAGAAAAATAGGAGAACATGGATTAAAAATCTTAAATCCCGGAGGGCATCTTTATCTGGAAATAAATGAATACCTGTCGAATGAAACGCAACATTTGTTGTTGAATTTGGGATATAAAAATGCAGAAATCAGAAAAGACCTAAATGATAAGTATAGAATGATAAAAGCAACCATCTAATATGCAACGAAAAAAAAAATCTTTTGAACAGGCTCTTCAAAGAGCTGAAGAACTATGCTCTATGCAGGAAAAATGCAGCGCTGATATCAGAATTAAATGCAAGCAGTGGGGTCTGGGAGAAGAGGACACAAAAAACATTATTCAATCGTTGGCATCTAATAAATTCATTGATGATGAGAGATACAGCAGGGCCTTTATTAAAGATAAAATACGCTTTAATAAATGGGGTAAAAATAAAATACGCTATACCCTACTTCAAAAAAAAATCAAGGAGTCGTTAATAGGAAAAGCACTCGACGAAATCGATGAAAAAGCTTACAATGCAATGATTTATGAAGAGCTTAACAAGAAAATGAAATCAATAAAAAACACTGATGAACAGAAGACTAAAGATAAATTAATTCGTTTTGGCATCAGCAGGGGATATGATAATGGCAAGGTATTTGATACGGTAAAATTACTAACAGCAAACAAGTTTTAAGAATTAAAAACCTGACTGGTTTTATATTGAAGATTTACTTATTTTTACTAAAGCAATAAACCGTCATTATGAGATACAATATTATCAGCATATTATTTGTATCAGTTATTTTTCTGATTTCCTGCAGTTCTGCAAGGATATCATCAAACAGGCAACCCGAATGGGTAACCAGCCGTCCATTGGATAATAGTTATTACATTGGTATTGGCATCTCCAGTAAGGCAGGTAGCAATCCTGATTATATCCAGGTAGCCAAAAGCAATGCTTTACAGGATATGGCTTCGGAAATATCCGTTGAGATTAGTGGAACATCTCTACTCAATCAAATTGAAGACGAAAAGGGGTTTAGAGAAAAATTTGAGTCAAACATCCAAACAAAAATTGCCGATGAACTGGAAGATTATGAGCTGGTAGATCAATGGGAATCACCGGATAGGTATTATGTGTATTACAGGCTTTCCAAAGCCACCTACAAAAGGGAAAAAAGAGAAAAACTGGAGCGGGCCAAAACCAGTTCAAAAGATTTCTTCGAAAAAGCACAGGCAGCAAAAGGAGATGCTAAGATTCATAATGCCCTGGTTTATTATATAAAAGCATTTGAAGCGATTGAGCCTCATTTAAATGAAGATCTATCCACTTTCACGCTGGATGGTAAAATCAACCTTAGCAATGCTATCATTCAGAATATCCAGGAAACCTTTTCCAAGCTTGATATAGAAGCAGGGCAACAGCAATACAATCTTCAGGCACTCGCCCCTTCTAAAAAACAAATAAAAATGCAGGTAAGCTATAATAATCAAAAGGTAGAGGATCTGCCATTGTATTTTTACTATCCTCACCTGGATAATACAATTCAGGATATAGGAGTTACGAATGCAGAGGGGATAGCTTATACAACAATTGGCTCCCAGGCACCGAAAAATAAAACCAGTAATTTAAAAGCGAAACTCGATTTTAAAAGCTATTTTGAAGAGCCTGAAAAAGAATTTCTCTATAACTTGTTTGCTTCCGGAGAGACCTTGCCTGCAGGGAATACAAGGGTTACAGTAGCAGAAGTTAAAGCCTATTTAATCAGTGAGGAAAACATACTTGAAAAAGAAGAAACTACAGGTCCCGTAGTGCAGGCGCTAAAAGATGCACTGTCTGCCCAATTTTTCTCATTTGTTAGTGATAAAGCAGAAGCAAGTACGATAATAAAAATTAAAGCCGCCACAAAAAAGGGAGATATTGCAGAAAAGCATAACTTGCATACCGTATACACTTCATGCTCGGTGGAATTATTAAAAGCAGAGGACATGAAAAGTATTTTTTCTTATGAACTGAGCAATATCAGGGGTATCCAAACAGGAAGCTATGAGCGGGCAGCTCAAAAATCACTGGAGCAGGTAAAAACTAAAATTGAAGAAGATATGATTCCCCTCATCAGGGAAATTAATTTATAAATAGGAACATTAAACAAAACCATTAATTAAATCTCAAAATTATGAAAAGAAGTATTTACAGATCATTTAGCTATTTACTGGCAGCGGTTGTTATTTTAGGAACCACTATGACCAGTTGTAAATCTAAGAAAGATGTAGCCAAAGTAAAAGGTGAAGAAATCATTGAGATACATTGTCATGGAGTTGAATATCAAAGTGATAAAAACCATTTCCGTGCAAGCTCAATAGGAGAAAGCAGCGACCAGGTTATAGCCAAGAAAAAGGCGTATAGCAATGCAAAAGCAGAACTTGCGGGATTAATCCAGACAGTTATCAAAGGTACTACCGATAACTATGTAAATTCAAGAGAATTTAACAATGTAGAAGAAGTAGAAGAGCGTTTTGAGACACTGACTCGTGAAGTAATTAACCAGCAATTGAACGATGTTCGCATTATTTGCGAAAAGCATGCACGTACAGCCGAAGGCAAATACAAAACCTACGTTGCTCTTGAAATGGCCGGCGACGCACTTGAAAAAGCTATTAATGACAGGCTTTCAAGAGACCAGCGTTTGAAAGTAGACTATGACTATGAAAAGTACAAGGAAACTTTCGACAAAGAGATGGAAAAACTTGAGAATTCAGGTGGCTACTAGTCTCTAAAACAACAGATAACTAAAAGGGAGCATCTTTCGCTCCCTTTTTTTATTGTACCGGCCTGCATCTTTTATTATTTTTGTCTTATTCGAAACAAAAACACATCTAAAAGAATGATATCAAACGAACAACTAAAAGAGCTTGAAAAGCGCCGGGATGTGCTGAGGAGGCATCTTTGACATCGATCATAAAAAGATACAAATAGAAGAAGAAGAACTAAAAACCCAGGCACCGGATTTTTGGGACGAGCCGCAAAAAGCTGAAGAACAATTAAAGTATATTTCCTCACTTAAACAGTGGGTGAATGCTTATAATGATATCGACACCCAGTTGCAGGAACTCATTCTCCACCTCGATTTCTACAAAGAGGGGGAAGTCTCCGAAGAGGAAGTAGATAATCAATACCAACATACCCTGCAAATTATTGAGAATCTTGAGTTGAAAAATATGCTGGGAGATGAAGAAGATATACTGGGTGCATATTTGCAAATCAATCCCGGCGCCGGAGGCACTGAAAGCCACGACTGGGCCGAGATGCTCATGAGAATGTATATACGATGGGGAGAACGAAACAACTACAAGGTCAAAGAGGTGGATTACCAGGCCGGTGATGAAGCAGGAATCAATACGGTAACATTAGAATTTAGTGGTGAATATGCCTATGGATATTTAAAAAGCGAAAACGGTGTACACCGGCTTGTAAGACTTTCGCCCTTCGATTCCAACAACAGACGACACACCTCATTTGCTTCAGTTTTTGTAAGTCCGGTAGTCGATGATACCATAGAAATCAACATCAACCCTGCGGATGTTACCTGGGACACTTTCCGTTCCAGTGGTGCCGGCGGACAGCATGTAAATAAAGTAGAGACAGCAGTTCGATTGCACCACGAACCAACAGGCATTGTCATTGAAAACCAGGAAACCCGCTCCCAAACCAAAAACAAAGAAAAGGCTATGCGCATGTTGCGTTCGCAACTTTATGAATTGGAGCTAAGGAAAAAGATGGAAGAAAGAGATAAGCTGGAAGGGGAAAAAAAGAAGATTGAATGGGGCTCACAAATTAGAAATTATGTATTGCACCCCTATAAATTAGTGAAAGATGTACGCACTGGGGAAGAAACCGGGAATGTTCAGGATGTGTTGGATGGCAACTTAAAGGCTTTCATTAAATCCTATTTGATGCAATATGGCGGACAATAACCAAAATCAACCATACTATGATTATCTATCACAACACCAGATGCAAAAAAAGCCGTGGAGGCTTACAGTACTTGCAGGATAAAGGAATTGAACCGGAAATACGGGAATACTTTAAGGATGATGCATTTACAAAGGAACAGCTAAAAGATGTATTAAAGAAACTGGGTAAAAAGCCTCAGGATATTATTCGCAAACAGGAAAAAGTATTCAAAGAAAACTTCAAAGGAAAGGATCTAACCGAAGATGAGTGGATCAAAGCCCTGATTGAACATCCCAAGATGATTCAACGCCCGATTGTAATTGAAGATAACAAGGCTGTCATAGGAGATCCTCCCGAAAATATTGACGCACTCCTCTAATTTTCGTAACTTTTACTTGCAGAAAAAAATGAAGGGCATTGTCAAATTAACCATGCCTGCTAACTTATATTCAAAAATAGCCAAACTACAAACTAAAATTACAATCCTATGTCAACTCCCGAATTTAAGTACCAGGATCCTTATCCACTGGGCAAAGATGAAACCGAATACTATCTGCTCACAAAGGATCATGTAAGCACGGCCCAATTTGAAGGCCAAACCATGTTGAAAGTAGAACCCGAAGCACTTACCAGGTTAGCCAATGCAGCTTTTAGAGACACTTCCTTCATGCTGCGGACTGATCATCTAAAGCAGGTAGCTGCTATTTTAGATGATCCGGATGCCAGTGAAAACGACAAGTACGTTGCGCTTACCATGCTAAGAAATGCGGAGGTCTCTGCCAAAGGAAAACTTCCTTTTTGCCAGGACACGGGAACCGCTACCATTGTTGCCAAAAAAGGGCAGCAGGTATGGACCGGAGGAGGCGATGAAGAAGCCCTCTCGAAAGGAGTCTACGAAACCTACACCGGGGAAAACCTGCGCTATTCGCAAACCATCCCTTTGAACATGTACAAAGAGAAAAACTCAGGGACCAACCTCCCTGCTCAAATTGACATCCATGCAACAGATGGGGATGAATATAAATTTCTTTGTGTGGCAAAAGGTGGAGGATCAGCCAACAAAACGACACTTTACCAGCAAACCAAGGCATTGCTCAACCCAGAAAAGCTGGAAAACTTCCTGGTGGAAAAACTTAAATCACTGGGGACAGCTGCCTGTCCTCCCTACCACGTAGCATTTGTAATTGGAGGAACTTCGGCAGAAGCCAACCTTAAAACAGTGAAGCTGGCTTCCACTAAATACTACGACAGCCTTCCTGAAGAAGGAAATGAAGGCGGAAGAGCCTTTAGGGATAAGGAACTGGAGAAAAAAATACTGGACAAAGCTTATGATTTAGGTATTGGCGCCCAGTTTGGCGGGAAATACTTTGCATTGGACATCCGCATTGTACGCCTCCCAAGACACGGTGCTTCATGTCCTGTTGGAATGGGCGTTTCGTGCTCAGCCGACAGAAATATCAAGGCAAAAATCAACAAGGACGGTATCTGGGTAGAGAAGCTTGAAGATAATCCTTCCCGTTTTATCCCAGATAAATACCGGAAAGAAGATGAAAAGGGAGCCGTTGAAATCGATCTGAATAAAGACATGAAAGAAATCCTGGGTGCACTTACAAATCATCCTGTAGGCACCAGACTTTCGTTGAACGGAACCATCATCGTGGGCAGGGACATTGCGCACGCCAAGCTAAAAGAACGGATTGAAAATGGAGAAGGTCTGCCGCAGTATATCAAAGATCACCCCATTTACTATGCGGGACCGGCGAAGAAACCCGAAGGAATGCCCTCCGGTTCATTTGGGCCTACCACAGCAGGAAGAATGGATCCCTATGTCGACCTGTTCCAGAGTTATGGTGGCAGCATGGTTATGATTGCTAAAGGAAACCGAAGCCAGGCTGTTACGGATGCCTGTAAAAAATATGGTGGATTCTACCTGGGAAGCATTGGTGGTCCCGCAGCCATCCTCGCCCAGGATAACATTACGAATGTGGAACTGCTGGAATATCCGGAACTGGGGATGGAAGCCATTTACAAAATTGAAGTGAAAGACTTCCCGGCTTTTATCCTGGTGGATGATAAGGGCAATGACTTTTACAGCATGTAACAGTCTTTAACGCAACTTTAAGATAAAAGGCAGCAGGAAAATTACCTGCTGCCTTTTTTGCGTTGACGACAGGGGAACTATTTGTGGTGGGAATTGTTATTCTATCAAATAGCATTCAAATAAAACTAAAATAACATGCCATACAGAATAGAAAAAGACACAATGGGCGAGGTTAAAGTTCCTGCGGAAAAATATTGGGGAGCGCAGACTCAGCGATCCAAAGAGAATTTTAATATTGGTCCTTCTGCCTCCATGCCGGTTTCAATCATCCGCGCCTTCGCATATCTAAAAAAAGCAGCCGCCATTACCAACCATCAGCTGGGTGTTTTAGCTGAAGAAAAAATGGTGCTCATCATGCAGGTTTGCAACGAAATTATAGACGGCAAACTGGACGATCATTTCCCCCTTGTTATCTGGCAAACCGGATCCGGCACCCAGTCAAATATGAATGTCAATGAAGTCATCGCCAACCGGGCTCATCTTTTGGAAGGACATAAATTAGGGGAAGGCAAACGCTTGATTCATCCCAATGATGATGTGAACAAATCGCAATCTTCCAACGACACCTTCCCCACAGCCATGCACATTGCAGCCTACAAAATGTTAATTGAAGAAACCCTGCCTGCCCTAAGAGCCCTATTGAAAGAATTGGAAGAGAAATCAAGAGCCTTTTCAGGCATCGTAAAAACCGGACGCACCCATATGATGGATGCCACTCCCCTTTTCCTGGGACAGGAATTCTCGGGCTATGCTTCTCAAATAAAACATGGATTA
>CAYVSF010000137.1:0-7273 GCA_964453775.1 uncultured Bacteroidales bacterium | reverse complement strand
AATGTGATGTACACCCCAAAATCAATATAGAGGCAAAGAACTTGAGTCCGCTTGGAGGACAGGGATATTTTACCCTTTCTGAGCCTTCTATCGATTTGCATCCCACGAATAACGGGAATAATATATACATAAGCAAGGACAGCCTTTCTCCGGGCGGCTACACCATGGAATACTACTATTTAACGGTAAATGGCTGCTCAAGCGATACAATTCCTGAATCCTTTACAGTGCACAGTCAGCCTTCTGTTACGCTTACTATGGAAGATTTATACGACATCAATGGGGGTACAGATGTTATAAGTGGTGACCCGCTGAGTCCTCCAGGAAGTTTTTCACCAAGCTTCATGATTGATCAGGGGAATGGAACCGCTATATTTGACCCGGAGCTGGCTGGTCTGGGCGATCACAAAGCCTTTTATACCTATACCGATGTGAATGGCTGTACCGATTTGGATTCTGCCGAATTTACGGTGGACAAAGCCCAGGGAGATATCTTCGGATTGGATGAATACAATGGAGACTATCAATATTGTTATTTTAACAGCCAGAGCGATACCCTATGGGCCGAAGCACTGAACGGGGACGGAACAGCTGGCGAGTTCTATATCGATAATGTGCTGGTAAGCGATGTGGTTGGGGAAGATAGCATTGCCTTCCACCCCGCAGCTATAGGAGCCGGCGATCATGAATTGCGCTTTTCCTACACCAATGATGACGTGACTTATTCCATCGTTCGGACATTCAACGTGGATTCCATTGGTCAGTTGAACATTATTGGGTTGGGCGCGAACTACTGCGAAGACGATGACCGGGAAATTGAGCTCACCGGTGTTTACCCCGGAGACCCTGGAATTGGTGTATTTAGTGGGAATGGAATGGTTTCAAACAAGTTTACACCTTCCAATGCACAGCTGGATGCCAATATCATTACCTATACATTTACCCGGGACTACTCTTCCTGCGTGAAGAGCACCACAGCCACCACCACTATTAACAAAGTTCCTGAATTTGATTTCAGCCTGGACAAAACCTGTATTAGCGGTCAGCAGGATTCTGTCTTGTTTACTTCAGATACGCTGATGTCTGATAATGTGGTAAGCTGGGACTGGCTGGTGGACAATACGGTTACGACCAGAACCAGCACGAAATTGAAACCGAAATTCTCCATGATAGAGCAGGTAAAGAACTACGTGTCACTTACCCTTACCACTGATAAAGGCTGTACAGCCACCAGGGACAGCAGCCTGTTTATCGGTTCGGTGGTGACGCTTGATTTCTCCTGGGACAATGAGTGTCATGGAGAAACCGTGCATTTTACAGTTGAATCGGCTACCGACCCGGCCGGAGTGGATAGCATTAAGTGGTCCTTTGGCGGTGAAGGTTTAGGAGATATTTCTGATATTTATGCACCCAATTATACCTATGATGAGCCGGGCGGCTATGATGTGAAATACGAAGAATACACTGGTAATTGCGGGCTTGTATCAGTAACGAAAAAACTCACTGTACGACCTTCCATCGCCTTAAACGAAGGTTTGTACTTTGAAGATTTTGAACAGGGTCCCGATTTTAGCGGTTGGGCACCTGATATTCAGTTGAGTACTGACAGTATGAGCTGGGAATGGGGAAATCCTGCAGGAACTGTGATTGATGAATCCGGTGGTGGGAAAAATGCCTATGTGACGAATTTAAACGGCACGTATTACAACAGCGAAAAATCCATGGTTACCAGTCCGTGTTTCGATTTCCGGGGACTGGAGAAACCTATGCTGTCTTTCGATTATATTTCTGATTTAGAGCTTAATAAAGATGGGGTTATTTTGGAGTACAGCATCAAAAAGGATGAGTGGAATTCACTGGGTGTTTATGGCGAAGGGGTAAACTGGTACAATTCCTTTGGCATTGGTGGAAATGTACTGGGGCAGTCCTCCGGTTGGACCGGCAACGGCCGTTCGCTAAATGCTGAAGACACCAGCTCATGGAACAATGCACGCTACTGGTTGGATGACATTGCAAATCAGGCCGGAGTGCGCTTCCGGTTTGTATTGGGTACCGATAACAGCAGTAAAAAGGAGGGATTTGCCTTCGATAATATGAGCATTGGTGAACGCAACCGTCTGGTTTTGCTGGAACACTTTACCAATCCTGCTGAAAAAGACTACAATGCGAATCAACTGCTAATTCGCAGCATTTCCGAGAGTAATCAGGGCGATGTGATTGCCGTGCAATACTATACCAGCTTCCCTGCCATGAACGATTTTAGCGAGTTTTATGCTGCCGGTCCAAGTGCACGTTCGTTATATTATGGCGTGTCACAAGTTCCTTACTCCATTGTAGATGGCGGCGATCGAAAGTTTAATTATAGCAGCACCAATACGCTGGAAGGGACCGATATCAAGCGGAGAATGCTGGAAAATGCCGGTTTCGAAATTAATCTTCAGCAGGGAATGACGGATGGTGTGTTGAATATAGCGGCTGAGATTAGCGCGCTTGAAAAGCAAGAAGGAATGGATTTGAGTGTGCGCATGCTTGTGGTGGAAAGAAATGTGAACAGCAATGGCAAAACATACCATAACGTGGTTCGTACGATGCTGCCGGATCCTGCCGGAAGCCTCCTGGAGCGAAACTGGAATACAGGAGATAAGGTGCATCTCTATCAATCCTGGACGGTACCAGAGGGCTTGGTAACAGATAGCTTGTTTACCGTGGCTTTCATCCAAAATGAAGATACTAAAGATATTTATCAGTCGGCTGCTGTTAGCGATTTTGGCGAAATTACAGGAGTGGATGATATCATTCAGGGACTGGAAGACCTCGAGTTTGTGTTGTACCCCAATCCCGCATCAACCAGTTTAAATGTGAAATTTATTCATCAACTGGACGGGGAACTGCAAGTTCGTGTTTTTAACAGTACCGGAAAGTTAATGCAATCCGCAGAGATGACTAAAGGGGATTATATCCTGCAATTAAATATTGCTGATATGCCGGCAGGAATTTATTATGTGCAATTGCATAACAATCGTAATTTTATGCAAACCAGAAAATTTATAAAGACTGAGTAACTACAACAAGGGGCTGTCCAGCAAGAATGACAGCCCTTTTTGCTGCCATAAAGTTGATGAATTTAGCATCTGGTAAACAAGAGTTAACCCTGCCAGAAAAATTATAAGCTCAGCTATTGTTCTACCATATAAATTTCCCAAAATTTTTTAGTTTCTTTGCGACACCTGCTTGTAGCATCTTTTGAGCAGGCACTTTTTAAAAAAATAGTAATTATGGAAACAATTACCTGGTTTGGACTGCCTCTCATCGAATGGATCGGCTACGCTGCATCTACTCTGGTATTGATATCATTGAGCCTGTCTAATATTGTTAAACTTCGCATGTTTAACCTGTTTGGATCGGCACTTTTTTCTTTTTACGGATTTTACATCGACGCTTTGCCCGTAGGTATTATGAATGGGATTATCTTTCTTTTTAATCTCTACTACTTACGTATATTATACTTTAAGAAGGAGAAGTTTGCTGTAGTTGAGGCCCGACCGGAAGATAACTACCTACAAAAATTCCTGCACTTTTACTGGAAAGATATCCGTCATTATTATCCTGATTTTACAGAGCGTAAGGTGAGGGATTCACAAGTACTTCTGGCCTTGCGTGATATGAACGTGGCCGGTGTATTTATTGCCTCCCCTCCGCAAGATGGAAAATCAGAAATATATCTCGATTATGTTACGCCACAATACAGGGATTACAAAATGGGGAGGTACATCTTTAACAATGTAAAAGATTTCTTCCGGGGGAAAAAGGTAAGAGAGTTGACATGCAAAACCGAAGTTCCCACTCAGGCAAAATATCTGAAAAAAATGGGGTTTGAAAAAGATGCGGGGAGTAAAACTTATAGACTTAGTATTGATTCCTGATTTTTTTGGTTCTTTTTTATCAAGGAATCGCAAAGAAAAACTACACAAAAGGGTTTGTTTGGTAGAGAGTCCTTTCAGCGGTAAATAACTCCTTTCAGTATAAATTTAATAGAAACCTTGCGCTGTTACTGCCAGAATCAAAATAAGAACAATGGAAACAATCAAGCAATAGAACAAGATCGCAACCAACATTTTTAAAAAGGCAGTAAGGTACTTTCTCTTATAAAAGCGTTGGATTCCTAAAAAGAGGTAAACAGGAATGGTAAACCATAAATAGTAAGTTAGGTTCGTCATTGCTTCGGGCAGTATACGGTTTAAAATCAGAATAATAACAGATGATCCAAAAATAAAGGAGTGAAAATTGATGGAAAATATCAGATGCTTGACGTAAAGCATTTTGGACTTCCAAAATAAGATAGCAAGCAGCAGTGCAAATACCGGCATTAATAAAAATAGCAGGTAGGAAAGCGTGTTTAAAAAGCGTTCCCGAAAGAGGTCTTTATTCTCAGCAGCTTTCAATCCTCCAATCACCAGCTGCTTTTCCCAGGAAGTTGTACTGCTGTTTAATCTGGTGGCTTCTTTTACTTTTTCCTTTTCTTCCTTGCTTAAAGTGCTATCCAAACTCAAAATGAAGTTGTTTAATGCCAGGGTATCGGAATTCTGAATTGCTGATTCTGTTTTCTTCTGAATATTTTCGGGGTTGGATTTATTATGGCTCTTAATGGCTGCTTCCT
The DNA here is from genome assembly GCA_964453775.1 of uncultured Bacteroidales bacterium. GTDB lineage: Bacteria > Bacteroidota > Bacteroidia > Bacteroidales > UBA12077 > CAYVSF01. Next base: position 2,616 of record CAYVSF010000137.1, on the reverse strand, counting down.
TTGCTGCACTTCCTTCCCTGGGAACGCTATTTTGTGCCAGAAAGAAGAAAACGATACTGAAGAACATATACATGCGAACGGGAGGAACATACCTTTTTCTTCGGCCTCTGAAGTATTCTTCCGTTAGAAAACCTGGTTTTGTAAAGAATGGAATGATGGTGTTTATTATCCTGACATCCAGATTGATGGAGTCCATAAGTTCGTTCAGGATCTCTTTCATGGGTTTGTTAAAGTCTTTATTGGCCTGACCGCAATTGGGACAATATTTGCCCACTTCTTCTTCACCACAATTGGGGCAATACTGGAATTCCATTTTAGTAGGTTTCTTTTTTCTGATTTTGAACTTTTTGAGCTTCGAATTTATCATTTGTAAAAATTTGGTGGCTGAAATTATATATAATTCGAAAAAAAGCCAATTAATTTCTAAAATATGATCTTATAGGGCAAGTAGAAGCTTGTTTCATTAAAGAAACTCATAACGATAGCAATCTAGTTTGATTTTAAGTAATGATTTAAGCAGTAGGAAGGATCCCCGTTCGTCTTTGCATCTTACTATGATATGTTAAAAGTGGGGCAGAATATTCTTCCGGGATTTCAAATCTCTGTTAAGAGATTCTAATTATTGAGAAGACACCGATTGCAACCGAGTCTGCTGTAAAGCAGCGAGCTCAACGAAGTTAAATCGGCGCCAGTTGGTTCTTTAACAGGCATGACAAAGCACTGATCGCAAAATAGCTTGTTGAAGAGCAGCGAGCACACCGGAGAGTTATCGGTATCAGCTCATACTATTTATTTTTCGAAGGATCTTGCCGGGTATCAAAAAATTTGTTTATATAAACTATATGTTTTGATTCGCTTAGTCTATACGTTATTTTTAGGTCTTTTTCAATTAGTTTTTTATACTTTCTTTTCAAGTGCTTAAATGCTTCATCAATAGCCCCCATCTTTGCAAATTTAGGGTCTGAAAGCAAATCAACTCTTTTTAAGACATCACTGACTATTTCAAAAGCTTTTTTTCATTAATGGTTTTAGTATAAAAGTTATAGACTTTTCGTAAGTCTTTCTTTGCTCTTGAGGTCCAGTTTATTTCGTATCTCTCCACGATTGCACCTCCTGTTTAAAAGCTTCATGACTCGTTAAGTTTCCATTTTTAATGTCATCTTCCGATTCTTCAAGCAAAGATTCATTAAGCAAAGACTTCAATTTTTCATATAACTCATCAATTACTGGCTCTTTAACCCGGTGAAGGTAATTGTGGATAAAATCTCTTTTTTCAATAATATTCATAATCCTCTTTGTTTTATCTACTACAAATTTAACGTTTTTTAAATACATTTGGTTTTGCCTTGATGGGTAAAAATTATGCTGTTTTTTTGGAGCTACAACCCCCACTTATTTGAGCATCCTGTTACTATGTGTTAATCCGGTCTTTGATCGAAAGCAAGGTTTGAATACGCAAGAACAAAAAGCAGCAGTCTGCTTTGCGCTTCATGGAAGGCAAGTGTCTTGATGAGATTGCATCGGATGAAGCGCAGTAAAATGCCGGTCGGATAACCCCCGGATGAATCCGGGGGCTAATCTCATGGAGTTCGTTTCTCCTAATTTGTCTAACTCCCGTTCGTCATAGCGTCTCGCCGCCCTGCGTTAAAGACAGGGCACAATATTCTTCCGGGCTTGCAAATCGCTTCTACCAGGTTTTATTTATTAAGAGGACACCGATTGCAAATCGGCGCCAGCTAGTGGCAGATATTGACGATTCCCTGGCAGGAAGCAGCTGCAGTAGCAGTTTAGGTAACCGTTTGTCCTTGCGTCTCGCTGTAATGCGTTAAGAGCAGGGCAAAATATCGTTCCGGGATTACAAATCCCTGTTAAGACTTTCCAATTATTGAGCGGGCACCGATTATAACCGAGCCTGCTCTAAAGCAGCGAGTTCAACGAAGTTAAATCGGCGCCAGCCGGGGAGGCAAAACAAAAGCCGGGTAGCTCATTATCTATGAGCCGTTCCGGATCAATTTCCGATTTGCCATCCCATAACCACCTGTAAAATAGGTAAGAATCTTGTTTCCAGGGGGTAATAGTCTATGGGATCCTCCCCATATTCATAATAACCAATGCTTTCTGTATCTTTTGCAATGGCCAGTTGCAAGCCTGCAGATAAGTTAAACGAGGATTCTGTCAGCAGCCGATAGCCCATTGACACATGAAATACATTGGTTTTGTATTCGTAGATTCGTTCTCCCCAGCTTCCTCCGGGATCCCATGAATCAGATCCAATGGAACGTTCAAAGCCGAGTCCAAAATAGGGTCTGTGTTGCCCGCTACCTAATGGAATAAAAGCGCGCGCTTGCGCTCCGAATGAATAGCTGGCCAGGGAAGTGGTGGTTTCTGCACTAAACCATTCGGTAACGATTCCCTGGTATACAAGCCCGGCATAATGCCATCGAAAATAAGGCCCCACTGCAATGGTGTTAGCAAATTGAAAATCGATTGCAAACTGCGGACCTGTAAATAGAAAGCCCAGGGCATCCAGCTGAAAGTTCATAATGCCCAGTTCATAGTCGCTTTGCATGGCTGAAAGAGATTGCTGCATGTCTGTCTTTGGATAGAGCAGAAGGG
>CAYVSF010000136.1:0-7273 GCA_964453775.1 uncultured Bacteroidales bacterium | reverse complement strand
TGATGTAAGCCATCGCTCCTTCACGCACGTGTCTGGCAATTTCTTTCATTTTGTCGTTTCCCTCAGAGTTTTTCATCATGTTCTTAAAGAACAACCAGGCAAAAACTAATGCCGCAACTGATGCGACGGGAATAAACCAAAATACAGTTTCCATGTTTTATAAATTTTAATTAATACTAGATTATAATTTCTTCTTTGTGTCGATTAAATTACTGTCAATCAATTAAAAACAATCTTGTCGTTTGCTTTTTATAATATCATTTTCTCAGGTTAAATTTTCTATACTCCCCTTTAAGCAAACCCAAAAATAGAGGATTAAAATCTGTTGTACAACACATTTTTAAAATAAAATACGCTTAATGCATTTTTTTTCAGATGATAAGGAAAATGTTTTATATATTTGTTAGCTGGTGGAGATTTTTTTTTATTCAAATCCGCTTATAAGACCCGGTCAATCCGGGATTTTTTAATTTCCCCAATTATTTTTATCCAGACTTCTGTATTGAATGGCTTCCGCCAGATGATAAGATTGTATGTTGGCTTCCTGTTCTAAATCTGCAATGGTTCGGGCAACCCTAAGGATTCTATCATACGCCCTGGCCGATAGACCTAGTTTTTCCATTGCTTTTTTTAGTAAGGCTTTGCCTGCGGTATCGATAGTGCAATGCTCGCGTATTAACCTGGAAGACATTTGCGCATTGCAATAAGTATTTTCATTCTCAAGAAACCGATCTGATTGCGTATTTCGGGCTATGATGACCCGCTCCCTTATTTTTTCACTGGGTTCACCCGGTGCCGGATCAGACAATTTATTGTAAGATACGGGAACTACCTCAATATGAATATCAATTCTATCGAGGAGCGGTCCGGAGATTTTATTTAAATAGCGTTGAATAATACCTGGAGAGCAAACGCATTCTTTCTCCGGATGATTGTAATATCCGCATGGACAAGGGTTCATGGAGGATACCAACATAAAACTGGCTGGATATTCAACAGCAAACCTTGCTCGTGATATTGAGATTATTCTATCTTCTAGAGGCTGCCGCATCACTTCCAGCACATTCCTTTGAAACTCCGGCAGTTCATCCAGGAAAAGCACCCCGTTATGTGCCAGGGAAATTTCTCCGGGTTGAGGAAAACTGCCACCACCTACTAAAGCTACATCAGAAATAGTGTGATGAGGCGATCGGAAAGGCCGTTGCGTCATCAAAGCGGTTTCATAATCTGTTTTTCCTGCCACTGAATGGATTTTCGTGGTATCCAGGGCTTCCTGCAAAGTAAGTGGAGGGATGATGGTTGGTACCCGCTTGGCCAACATGGTTTTACCTGCACCTGGAGGTCCTATCATAAGGATGTTATGCCCCCCTGCGGCTGCAATTTCCAGGGCGCGTTTCACATTTTCCTGTCCTTTTACATCTGCAAAGTCGATTTGGTAATTTGTGAGATTAGCAAAAAATTCGTCCCTGGTGTGGACAATCGTGGGTTCTATCGCTTTGCTATCATCCAAAAAGGAAGCGACTTCTTTTAGGTTTTCAACACCATATACTTCAAAATCATTGACAACGGCTGCTTCCTTCGCATTTTCTTTGGGGAGTATAATTCCTTTATAACCTTCTTTCCTCGATTGAATGGCTATAGGTAAGACACCTTTGATTTTTTTTACCGAGCCGTCAAGTGATAGTTCTCCCATGATGATGTAATCCTTTAATTTTTCTTCAGGAATTTGTTCTGAGGCAGCCATAATACCAACGGCCAGCGGTAAATCATAAGCAGACCCTTCTTTTCGGATATCAGCAGGAGCCATATTGATAACAATCTTTTTCCGTGGAAAATTGAAACCATTGGTGCGTATTGCCGAGTCTATGCGTTGCTGGCTCTCGCGCACGGCATTATCGGGTAGGCCCACAAGCGAAAAAGCAATCCCTTTTGAAATGCTTACTTCAATTGTAATTGTTGTGGCATCAATGCCCTGAACGGCACTGCCAAAAGTCTTAACCAACATGTAGAGAAATAGTTTAAGTTAATAATTCAATCTACTTTCTATGTACTGGATAAATCCATGAATAATTTTAATATGAATTTCCTGCACCCGATCGGCATATTTCGACATCGGTGCCCGAAGTTCAACAGTGCAATTTGATGCAAGTTGCCCGCCATCTTTCCCTGTCAGGGCGATCACTTTCATTCCTTTTTGTATGGCTTTTTTAGCAGCCAGCAGAACATTGGCAGAGTTCCCACTGGTGCTGATGGCCAGTAAAACATCCCCCTCTTTACCGAGAGCCTCTATATAACGCTCAAAAACATGATCATAGCCGTAGTCGTTAGCCGTACAGCTCAGATATGTTGGATCTGAGATGGCCATTGCCGGAATAGCCGGCCGGTTATCACGGAAACGGCCGGTGAGTTCTTCTGCAAAGTGCATGGCATCTGCCATAGAACCGCCATTTCCACAGGAGATGATTTGGCCCCCCTGCTGCAAAGAAGCAACAAAAATTTTGCCTGCCTCTTCGAAAGATTCCCAGTTTTTTTTATCAGAAATAAAGCTGTCTAAAACCCTGGCTGCTTCCTGAAAAGATTTCTTTATATCTTCCATTCTGATTTATATTCAATATCTTCGTTTACGAAGTTAATTATTTATCTTTTATTTACGATAGGAATTTCATAAAAGGTCAACATTTACATAAGATCATAAAGAATTTTTATATCTGTGAATTAATTAGTAAAATTGTTTCATAATTTTACAGGGCAGATAATCCCGGAAAGGAATTATCGGATCGAAGTAGGATAAAAAAGGGATATGCATAAAATTAAACTTAACGTATTAGGGATTTCATACAGTCAGACTCAAACCGGCGCTTATGCCCTGGTCCTTACCGAAGAGCATGGGGAAAGAAGAATTCCTATTATCATAGGTGGATTTGAAGCACAAGCCATTGCCATTCAACTTGAAGGGCTTAAGCCACCCCGTCCATTAACCCATGATTTATTTCTCAATTTTGCCATGTCGTTTAATATTACCCTTAAAGAAGTCAATATTTATAAACTGGAGGAGGGTGTGTTTTATTCAAAATTGATTTGTAATAACGGAGATAAGGATATTACAATAGATGCCAGAACTTCTGATGCTATCGCATTGGCCTTAAGGTTTAAGTGTGAAATTTATACAACGGAAGAGATTTTGCAAAAATCAGGTATTGTAATTGATTTAGAAACAGAAGAGGCTGAAGCTGCCAGTACCCCGGAAGAAGATGCAGTTGATGAGATTGATACCACTGCTGATGAAAATCAATTTGAGGGTATGGATACAGACGAGCTGAAGAATTTGCTGGATGAAGCTGTGAAAAAGGAAGAATACGAAAAGGCCTCCCTGATTCGAGATGAGATTAACCGCCGGAAGAAAAAGAAATAACCCTGTTTCTGAAAAGTTTTATGAAGGATGTGAGCAGTTTTTATTTAAGTATGATTATGCGGAGGAATAAAAGCTGAAAGCTGCAGTATACGGCTAATGAAAACAAATTTTAAACAAATGAAAAAATTACTGATTTTATTCTCCCTTGTTATCGTAGCAAGCGGGGTCATACTCTCTATGAATAAAGCTCAGGTGGACGAGCAGGAAAAAGACAGTATTGGAGTTGTTAGTGAGCAGGTAAAAGTTACTGAAGATGCTTACACTGCATCAGATACTGTTAATGATGTTATTCCCAAAGAAGCAACTGCAAAGGAAAATATACTGTTGAGACCCAAAGAAAACGGCGGCTTTAGTCTTATTACTTTGTTGAGGGGGTTATTGGGAATGGCTGTTCTGATAGGTATTGCCTGGTTATTCAGTAAAAACAGAAAAGCAGTAAACTGGAGGGTGGTGTTCACAGGCCTGGGCATCCAACTGGTTCTTGCTGTTAGTATTTTGTACATTCCTGCTGTAGCCATTGTGTTTGAATTTGTGGGAAAAATGTTTGTCAAAATTCTTGATTTTACAAAGATAGGTAGTGAATTCCTATTTGGTCCTATGATGAATATTGATTCTATTGGTTATATTTTTGCCTTTCAAATTCTACCTACGATTATTTTCTTTTCTGCTTTAACTTCTGTTTTATTCTATTTTGGAATTATTCAGGTGGTTGTACGCGGATTGGCCTGGCTGATGATTAAGGCAATGAAATTATCCGGGGCAGAAAGTTTATCGGTTGCGGGAAATATTTTTTTAGGGCAAACAGAATCTCCTTTGATGATTAAAGCGTATCTGCCCAAAATGTCGAATTCGGAAATGCTGCTGGTAATGATTGGTGGAATGGCTACTGTAGCCGGAGGAGTGCTTGCTGCTTACATCGGCTTTCTGGGTGGCGATGATCCGGTTCAGCGTGTGCTTTTTGCCAAGCATCTGCTTACAGCTTCAGTGATGGCAGCTCCCGGAGCTATTGTTATTTCCAAGGTTTTAATGCCACAGACCGAAAAAATTAAAGAGCAAATTGAAGTATCCATGGACCGGATTGGGTCAAGCTTTTTGGATGCCCTGAGTAATGGAACTCTTGAAGGCCTTAAACTTGCTGCAAATGTAGGAGCAATGCTCCTGGTTTTCTTCGCTTTTATTGCTATGGTGAATTTTGTCTTTATGAAAGTGGGTGTGTGGACCAACCTAAATGAAGGAATTGCCAGTATAACGAATGGCCAGTATAATAACCTTTCGTTAGAGTTTATTTTAGGCTACCTGTTTGCACCTCTAATGTGGGTTATTGGTGTGGCGAAAGAAGATATCACCCTGGTTGGACAATTGCTGGGCGAGAAGCTTATTGCGAGTGAGTTTGTGGGTTATACCAGCCTGGCCGAATTGAAGGCCACTGGGAACAATGCTTTTGGTAGCTTTACGCATTATAAATCTATTTTGATGGCCACCTATATGCTTTGTGGGTTCGCTAACTTTGCCTCGATTGGGATTCAAATTGGCGGTATAGGAGGACTGGCTCCAAACAAGCGAAAGTTTTTATCGGATAATGGCATGCGGGCTTTGCTTGGGGGAACCCTTGCATCCCTTATGTCGGCAACAATTGTAGGAATGATTTTAGGCTGATATGCATAAGTTAAAGATTCGAGTTTTTGTCATAATTTTAGTATTGTCTTTGCCTGTAGTTTTTTTGCAGGCACAGGAAACCGATAAATTGGTGATTCTGCATACAGATTATGGTGATATTAAGTTGTTGCTTTTTGATGAAACGCCAAAGCATAAGAAGAACTTCCTGCGATTGGCTGAAGCAGGCGTGTATAATCACATCCTTTTTCACCGGGTGATTGATGATTTCATGATTCAAAGCGGCGACTTTACTACCCGCAATCAGCCCATTGATTATGATCCAACGATTATTCAGTCTACTATTCCGGCTGAAATAATACCAGGGTTTGTGCATAAGCGCGGTGCGATTGGAGCAGCAAGAAGGGGTAAGGAAAGAAATCCGGAGCTCCGTTCAAGCGGATCGCAGTTTTATATCATTCAATCTTGTACCGGCGCACACCATCTTGATGAAAAATATACTGTTTTTGGGCAGGTTATGAGTGGAATGGAAGTGGTGAATGAAATAGCGAAAGTCCCGGTTGACGAAAGAGACAGACCATTAGAGCCCATTCGAATGACCGTAGAGGTGCTGGAGGTGAGTCGCGAAAGTGTGGAAATTTTTTATAACTTTCGGTACTAACCAATTTACATCGCGCTATGCTAAAAAATATTGTTGTACTGGGAGCAGGGCTTGTAGGAAAAGCTATTGCCAGGGATCTTGCCCAAAATTTTTCTGTTAAAGCCGTTGACATCAGTTCTCACCGTTTGTCTAAAATCGAAGGTTTAAAGAATGTCGAAACTCAACAAGCTGATTTATCGGATAAAGATGAGCTTCTTAAGCATATTTCCGGTGCGGACCTGGTAGTTGGAGCTTTGCCCGGCTATATGGGGTTTTCTACAGCAAAAGCTGTGCTTGAAGCAAAAAAGGATATTGTGGATATCTCTTTTTTTCGGGAAGACCCTTTTGAACTGGACGATTTAGCACGAACGAATAATGTGATGTTGGTTACCGATTGCGGAGTTGCTCCGGGGATGGGGAATATTATACTGGGTTATCATCACCAGCAAATGAAAGTGAAGAATTATGAGTGTTATGTGGGTGGCTTACCTTTTAAACGGGAATGGCCCTTTGAGTACAAAGCCGTGTTTTCTCCTATCGATGTGATGGAAGAATATATTCGTCCTGCCCGTTATATCAAAAATAATCAACTAGTGACCAAGGAGGCGCTTTCGGAAACAGAAATGATGGAATTTGATGAGATTGGATCACTGGAAGCCTGGAATTCAGATGGCTTAAGAACCTTGTTAAAGACGGTGAAGATTCCCAATATGATAGAGAAAACCCTAAGATATCCAGGCACAGTTGAGTACCTGAAGGTCTTAAGAGATTCAGGTTTTTTCTCCTATAAAGAAGAATTGGTGGGCGGCCATAAGATACGTCCTATTGATCTTACTGCAAAACTCCTCTTTCCCAAGTGGGAACTAAAGGCAGGAGAACGTGACTTTACCATAATGCGCGTATTCATTTCAGGGGAAAAGCAAGAAAAACCAGTATACTATGAGTATAATCTTTTTGATGAATATGACCTAGCCACGAAAACCACATCCATGGCACGAACTACTGGCTTTACCTGCACAGCCGCTATAAACCTCGTGGCAGAAGGAATGTTTAAACGTAAAGGAGTGTGTCCGCCCGAGTTTTTAGGCGAAAAAGAAGATAACTTCAGGTATATGCTTGATTACTTGAAGGAAAGAGGTGTGGATTATCGGTGTTGTGAAAAATAATTACACCGGCTCAGTGGTGCCCGATGTGTTGCCCGGTTTTCTCCCCTGCAGTTACCCGTAATTCCAAAATGTTTTCTTTGGGTGGAAGTGGACAGGTAGCATAAGCCGTAAAGGCACAGGGAGGATTGTAGGCTTTGTTAAAGTCGATTATCACTTTACCCTTCTTATTTGGTTTGTCAACTGATAAAAATCTTCCGGCACCGTAGGTTTCTTCGGCACTGGTCTGATCTGCAAATACCAAAAAGAAGCCTCTTTCGGGTGTTCCCATAGGCATAAGTTCGTATTGGTTTCCTTCTTTTTCAAAAACCAGCATGCCATGACACTCGGCAACTTCCATTTCTCCCAAAACATTGGGGATTTCTATTTTTTTAGGCTGTTCAAAAGCTTTAAACTTACCGTTAATTCGCCATTCTTTCTTCACAGGAAAGGCAGGAATGCTAT
>CAYVSF010000135.1:0-7322 GCA_964453775.1 uncultured Bacteroidales bacterium | reverse complement strand
TGACCAAATATCTTTCATGGATCCTTGGGCAACAAGCCGTGGGATTAAGTGCCGGAATGCTTCCCATGTGGTACCTGGAAGGGGATGCTGTAGCCACAGAGACAGCCTTAACAGGCCAGGGCAGAGGAAGACAACCTGGCTTTGAAAACCAGGTAAAAGCACATTTGCTTAGCGATGAAAAGAGCTATTCTTATGATCAGGTAAACTTCGGATCCTATCAACATTTTGTGCCCAGCCATTATCACTACGGATATCTCCTTAATGCCTATACCAGGGAAAAATATGGACAACTTACCTGGAGCCGCGTGGAAGACCGGGTAGGTCGGTTCCCATTTACTATTATTCCCACTCCTTTCCCTTTTAACAGAGCCGTGAAAAAAGAAACCGGCCTGCGAACCCAGGCGCTTTACGATAGCACCATCAATTATCTATCATCCAGGTGGTCAAAAGAAACACCGAAAAAGAAACCGGAGCTATGGCCCTCCAGTCAGAGTGAAAGATGGGAAAGCTACGAAGATATAGAATATATGGCCGAAGATACCCTCATTGCCATTCGAAGAAGCCTTGATGATATTACCGAATTTGTAAAAATAAGTCCATACAATCATGAAGTCGTTTTTAAAACAGCCAATCTTTCATCTACAGATTTCAGCTATGCCAGGAACTATATAGTCTGGGCAGAACGAAAAAGGGATATCAGGTGGCCAAATAGAGAATACAGCATATTAAGGATGAGAAATATACGCACGAATAAAGCATATATATTTCCTAAAAAAACCCGTCTTGTAGCACCGGATTTCTCGAAAGATGTGAACTACATCGCCGCTGTAGAAATTACTGAAAATCAAAAATACTACATCACGATTCTCCATACAGCCAGTCAAAAAATTATAAAACGAATTCCCGTTCCGGAGATGGCTTATCCTATTCGTCCTGAATGGTTCCCGGGAGAAAAAAAACTGGCTGTTATTCTCGTTAAAAACAATGAAAAACACATTTACACCCTTGAATGGGAAACGGAAAAATGGACATCTGTTTTTTCTGCCGGGAAATCAGATATTAAAAGACTAAAGCCCCAACCAGAAACAATATACTTCATTAGTAATCAGCAACAAAACAACGAAGTTTATAAAGTCCTTTTAAAAAACAAAACTATCTTTAAGGTAACGAGCAGCCGGCTGGGGACAGAGAGTTTTGCCCTGGGCGAGAATGGGGGTAGTTTGTATATAAATGAATATACTTCGCAAGGACACAAACCAAGACACAATAATCTTAAAAAAGCAGCAACAACCCGTATTCACTGGAATTCTGAAACCATTGATTTAACTTTTTCAGGAGAACTCTCGAAAGGCGAACAACAATTAACAGCAAAAAATGAAAGCAAAACCTTTGAAACAAAGTCCTATCGCAAACTAGCTCATATATTCAATGCACACAGCTGGTTCCCCTTTTATTTTGATTACAATGCCATTGATGAAGTTAATTACAACAAGCTTGATGCGTTAAAACTTGCTCCCGGCTTTAATTTATTATCCCAAAACAAATTAGGAACAACGGTAAGCAATTTAGGTTACGGTTACCTGAACGGATTTCATCGTTTCAATACTTCAATTACTTACCGGGGCTTCTACCCTGTATTTAAAATAGCCTATACACAGGGCAGCTATCCTGAAACCCATTCGATAAAGGATAACGACTGGTTTCCTGAAACACAAGCCGATAATAAGGTATTAAATATGGAAGCCTACCTCCCCTTCCAATCAAGTTATCAGTCGGCATATTATGGTTTTCAGCCCCGTATACGTTTTAGATACCAAAAAAACTACTACTATAATTATGAAAAAGATTACTATTTAAGAGGCTTAAATTCTGTGGATTATCAACTCCTTTTTTATATGCATCGTTATCAGGCCCATAGGGATCTGCAACCCAAATGGGGGATTACTGTATTTGCGAATTATACAACAACTCCATTTAGCGACAATATTCTTGGGAACATTGGTTACGGGTACGGTCAGGCTTATTTACCAGGTTTTTTCAAACACGATGGATTTCGTGTATTAGCAGGATATCAAAAACAGGAGCCTGATTTATATATATACAGCAGCAGCTTACCTTTCCCCAGGGGATATGAACCGATGCGTACAGAAGAGCTTTATATTTTAAAGGCAGACTATCGTTTTCCAGTTGCATATCCGGATTGGTCTATAGGTCCGGTGATATATATGAAAAGAATTAAAGCAGGTATTTTTGGAGACATCGCACGAAATCAGTATAAATTCCAGGATGAGTCAACAGGGCGCATTCTGGTTGCTAACGAATTCCCATTTTCCACCGGCTTCGAACTGACCGCCGATTTTCATTTACTACAGACTATTTATCCGCTTGAGGCAGGTATACGTTATAATTATATCCCTGAATACAATAAACATTCATTCGATTTCGTTTTCAATATCAATATCAATGAACTGTATTCATTAAGAAAAGGCTTTTATTAGAAAGAATACTATATTCATAAGATTTACTATCTTTGTCGGGTAGAAGCAGTATTATTGTAGAATTTTTAAGAATAAAAGAAAATGGCGAAATACAACGAAACAGAAAACAATGCCATAAACCTAATTGGTACCGGAACTGAAATAACAGGTGATGTTGTTTCAGATGGAGATATTCGAATTGATGGAAAACTAACCGGAAACCTTAAAACCAAAGGTAAAGTAGTAATTGGTGAAACAGGTGCGGTTGATGGTGAAATTACGTGTAAAAATTCGGAAGTTCTTGGAACCATCAAAGGAAAAATTAAGGCAGAAGAACTGCTTTCTCTCAAATCTACTGCAAAGATATTGGGCGATATTACCTCCAAAAAATTATCTATCGACCCGGGTTCTGTTTTCACAGGAAATTGCAACATGGGAGAAATTAATGAAACAGGAAAAAAAGGATTCAAATTCGAGTCAAAAGAGCAAAAATCAGCTTAATGATTATGCCAAATACTCCGGCATGGCTTTTCAGATGGTGGCCATCATGCTTTTGGGAGTATTTGGCGGTATCAAGCTGGATACTTTACTAGCCAAAATTGAATTTCCTGTTTTCACGATCGTTTTCACAATTCTTGCAGTTGTTCTGGCCATTTATTTGTCAATTAAAGATTTTATAAAATAACACCACATGTTAAAAGATTTCAAAAGATTTTTGCTGTGGCAGACAATTGTGACAGCAGTTGTTATTTTATTGGCAACCGCAGCTTTCGGGTTTTTCTTTCAGGATTATTACACACATGATCTTTGGATCATATTGGGTGTTATCCTCATCCTTACAAGCATTCTCCATTACAATTTGCTTAAAACAGGCGTTCATTCACCAGCAAAATTTTCCAGCAGGTTTATGATGATGAATGGGCTTAAAATGATCATTTATCTCGTATTTATTGTCGTATATGCCATGATTTTTCCGCACAAAGCTGTCTCTTTTTTGGTGTGTTTTTTAATTCTATATCTCATATATACTATTCTGGAAGTAAGTTTACTCCTACGTTTTTTCAAAAATTAGGTTGCCCTGTTTAATAACAGCTTTCCTCAAACAACCTTGTTTTACTGTTATTTGAATAACATTGTTAATTAAATAACAGTGTTTTTTTGGAAAAACAATTCTTTGCTATTAGATTTGTCCCATCGTGAACAATGTTTTGGGTTCGGTGTATTTTATTCATCTTTATACCCATTCTCTGGTCCGAAATATTATGACAATCAAGTTGTCATAAACAATTATTTATTAGATTTGTAATTCGATTTTAAAAGATACAACAACATGGAAAATAAATTGCAGGAACTCACCCAAAAGCTTTATAATGAAGGGGTGGAAAAGGCAAATCAGGAGGCTGAAAAAATCCTGAATGACGCAAAAAAAGAAGCGGAAAAAATCAAATCCGAAGCTCAAAAAGAGGCTGAGAAGAAGATCAAGGATGCTGAAAAGAAAGCGGATGAGATCAAAAGAAATGTGGAAAGCGAACTTTCACTTGCGGCCAAACAAACCATTCGAAATGTAGAGCAGAAAATTACGGATATGATTGTTGCCAAAGCAACGGATCTTCCCGTAAAGGAAGCCTTCAACGACAGCGAATTCATGAAAGAACTTATTCATACCGCTGTTAAAAACTGGTCTCCCTCAGATGAAAGCATGAATTTAGCTGTGCTTCTTCCGGAAAAAATGCAAAAAGACTTCGATGACTTCTTTAAATCAAAAGCAGGCAAGGAATTAAAGGATGAGATTGAACTTGATTTCTCCGAGTCGATCAAAGGAGGATTCAAAATTGGTCCGGCCGATGGTTCTTTCCAAATTAGCTTTACACAAGAAGATTTTGCCAACTTTTTCAAAGCTTATCTGCGACCCAAAACAGTAGAAATGTTGTATCAAGGAGAATAAACTATGTTTCAAAACTACTACTATTGTCTTGTAGCAGGCCTTCCCGACTTATTCCTGGATGACAGTGAACTAAGCTTCTCCATGGAAGAGTTTAAATCTTCCCTGAAAGTTGAACTTAAGCCTTCAGATTACAAGCTGGTAGAACTCGTCTTCCTCCCTTACGATAACGAAAATCTTCTGCACGTACTCCGGGAAGAATTTGATGCGCTAAGTCCCCTTGGTAATTTTAGTTACGAAGAATTCGAAACTGAACTGGGGGAAGATAAACGCAATATTCTGCCGGAATATATGTACCGTTTTATTGACTCTTACAGAAACGATGAAGGAAAGAAAAAACCATGGGAAAAGCATGAATTGACGCTCACCAAAATGTATTATGCATATGCCCTGCAAACTAAAAATAGTTTTCTTCATCAATGGTTCAGTTTTAACAGGGACATAAAAAACCTCCTTGCCGGCTTCAATTGCCGAAAATTTGAAATTGAACCCGAAACGCAAATGGTAGGAGACAATTTCATCACTGAAGCTATCATAAAAAGCGGATCCAGAGATTTTGGACTGGAAACAGAGTTGGACTATCTTACGGAATTGATGTCTGCTATTGAAAAAGAAAGTCTTCTCCAAAGAGAAAAGGACATTGATAAAATGAAATGGGATAAATTGGAGAAAATTACCCTGTTTGAATATTTTTCAGTTGATGTGGTCCTGGCCTATGTCATTAAATTAGACTTAGTTTACCGATGGATGAAACTGGACGAAGAGACCGGAAGAAAAATGTTTAAACAGCTCATTAATGATTTGAAATCAAGTTTAGAATTTCCTAAAGAATATTCAATAAATGGAAAAAACAAATAACACGACGACAGGCAATGTTGCCGGTATTATTGCCAATCTGGTTTTTGTTAATCTGGATGGTCCCGTGCAACAAAACGAAATTTGTTTCATCCACCACGATGAAACGAAACTCATGGCCGAAGTAATTAAGGTACTGGGAAAACAAGCTTACGTGCAGGTGTTTGAAAGTACACGCGGACTTAAAATTGGAGCTGAAGTTGAGTTTAGTGGCCATATGCTCGAGGTAACTTTAGGACCCGGAATCTTATCCAAGAATTTCGACGGGCTGCAGAACGACCTCGACAAAATGGAAGGTGTTTTCCTTAAAAAAGGAGAACTTACCTACGCGCTTGAAAAAGACAAAAAATGGAGCTTTAAACCCCTGGCCAAACCAGAAGATGCAGTTGAAGCCGGATCCTGGCTGGGTGAAGTGACAGAAAACTGGATGCCACACAAAATTATGGTTCCTTTTAAAATGGAAGGAAAATACACCGTGAAATCCGTAGTGGAGGAAGGTGACTACCTTGCAGATGATACCATAGCCGTTATTACAGACAGCGAAGGGAAAGAGCACAACATTACCATGGTTCAAAAATGGCCGGTTAAAGTCCCCATCAAAGCCTATACAGAAAAGCCCAGGCCTTTCCGTATGCTGGAAACCGGAATTCGTACCATAGACACCCTCAACCCCATTGCGGAAGGTGGTACCGGTTTTATTCCCGGACCATTTGGTACCGGTAAAACAGTGCTACAGCACGCGCTTTCAAAGCAAGCAGAAGCCGATATGATTATTATGGCAGCCTGCGGGGAGCGAGCCAATGAGGTGGTGGAAATTTTTACCGAATTCCCGGAGCTGGAAGATCCCCGTTCGGGAAGAAAACTGATAGAACGGACAACAATTATTGCAAATACATCAAACATGCCGGTTGCCGCACGTGAAGCATCGGTGTATACCGCCATGACTATCGCAGAATACTACCGTGCAATGGGATTGAAGATCTTAATGCTTGCCGACTCTACATCAAGATGGGCGCAGGCACTTAGGGAAATGTCGAACAGAATGGAAGAGCTACCCGGGCCGGATGCGTTCCCCATGTATTTGTCTTCCATCATTTCTAACTTTTACTCGCGTGCAGGTTACGTGAAATTGAATAATGAGGAATCCGGTTCAATTACATTCATAGGTACAGTTTCCCCTGCAGGTGGTAACCTTAAAGAACCGGTTACAGAATCCACCAAAAAAGCAGCCCGGTGTTTCTATGCCCTATCACAGAACCGAGCTGACAGTAAACGATATCCTGCGGTGGATCCCATTGATTCTTACTCAAAATATGCCGAATACCCTGAAGTACAGGAATACCAAAAAGAACACATCGAAGAAGAGTGGCCGGAAAAAATACAGCTGGCCAGGGATATTCTCCTTAGGGGACGTGAGGCTTCCGAGCAGATTGATATTTTAGGTGATGATGGCGTTCCTATTGAATATCACGTACGATTCTGGAAAGCTGAGGTGGTTGATTTTATCATCCTGCAACAGGATGCCTTCGATAAAGTTGACCAGTCTTCTTCCCTGGAACGTCAGCGCTATATGCTTAATAAAGTGTTGGAAATCTACTATACCGAGTTCTCTTTCGAAAACTTTGAAGAAACCAGCCAGTATTTCAAACGCATCATCAACCAGATGAAACAGATGAACTACTCTGAATTTGAATCCGACAAATTCAAAGAAAACGAGAAAGAACTTGAAACAATAATTGAAGAAAGGAAATCAGCATAATGGAAACACAAGCATTTCAAAAAGTTTATACCAAGATAACCCAGATTACAAAAGCCACATGTACTTTGCATGCAACAGGCGTGGGATATGAAGAAATGGCCGTTGTGCATGGTCGCCTGGCACAGGTCGTGAAAATATTAGGCGACGAGGTAACCTTGCAGGTTTTTTCCGGTACTGAAGGTATTCCCACCAATGCAGAGGTAATCTTCATGGGAAGAAGTGCCACCTTGAAAGTAGGCGATGAACTTGCAGGTCGTTTCTTTAACGCTTACGGAGACCCTATTGATGG
>CAYVSF010000134.1:0-7328 GCA_964453775.1 uncultured Bacteroidales bacterium | reverse complement strand
TATTATCGGAGACTACGTAACCACCGAAGACGGTACAGGAATCGTACATATTGCTCCAACCTTTGGTGCTGATGACGATCGCGTTGGAAAACAAAATGGAATTCCTCCGCTTCAAATTATCGATAAAGAAGGAAATCGTCAGCCCCTTGTAGATAAGCAGGGTAGATTTTTCGCTATTGAAGACATTGATGAAGATTTTGCAAAAGAAAATATGAAAAAAGAGAATTATGCTCCTTTTGCAGGAAAATTCGTCAAGAATGCTTACGATGAAAATTTATCGGATAATGACCCTGGCCTGGATGTGGATATTGCTGTTATGCTTAAGAAAGAAAACCGGGCCTTTAACATTGAGAAACATGTGCACAATTATCCGCATTGCTGGAGAACAGATAAGCCCGTTTTGTACTATCCATTGGACAGCTGGTTCATTAAAACTACCACGCTAAAAGACAGAATGAGGGAGTTGAATTCAACGATTAACTGGAAACCGGAATCCACAGGAACAGGTCGCTTTGGTAAGTGGTTAGAAAATCTACAGGACTGGAACCTCTCGCGCTCCAGGTTCTGGGGAACTCCACTTCCTATATGGGTAACAGAAGACCGCTCGGAGATGAAATGTATTGGTTCGGTGGAAGAGTTAAAAACCGAAATTGACAAGGCGGTGCAAGCCGGAGTAATGGAAAAAAATCCAATTGCTGATTTTGAGCCCGGGGACTATTCCCTGGAAAATTATGAGAAGGTTGACCTACACCGCCCGTTCGTTGACGATGTCGTACTGGTAGCTGAAAATGGCAACGCCATGCAACGCGAACCCGACCTTATTGACGTATGGTTCGACAGTGGAGCTATGCCCTATGCACAATTGCATTATCCATTTGAAAATACGGATAAGTTTCCGCATGTATTTCCTGCTGATTTTATAGCAGAAGGGGTTGATCAAACAAGAGGCTGGTTTTTCACCCTGCACGCAATAGCTACCATGTTATTCGATTCTGTTGCCTTTAAAAATATCATTTCCAATGGGCTTGTGCTCGATAAAAATGGAGCCAAAATGTCTAAACGCCTGGGTAATGCGGTGGATCCTTTTGAAACAATGAAGGAGCACGGTGCAGATCCACTGCGGTGGTATATGATAACGAATGCGCAACCCTGGGATAACCTAAAGTTTGATATTGAAGGATTACAGGAAGTGAAAAGGAAGTTTTTTGGCACACTTTATAACACCTACTCTTTCTTTGCGCTTTATGCCAATGTGGATAATTTTAAAAACCAGCAGGAACAAATTCCCGTGGAAGAGCGTCCGGAAATTGATCGCTGGATCATATCCCTGCTCAATTCTTTGGTTAAGCAGGTAAAGAACGACCTGGAAAACTATGAACCCACCAAAGCTGCCCGATTAATACAACACTTTGTTATCGAGCACCTAAGCAACTGGTATGTAAGGCTAAATCGTAAGCGTTACTGGGGAGGGGCTATGGATAAAGATAAGCTTGCCGCTTACCAAACTTTATACACCTGTCTGGAAACCATTTCTAGATTGATTGCACCACTTGCTCCATTTTATGCCGATCGACTATTCAGGGATTTAAATGGAAGTGCTCAAATACACGACACCCTTTCAGTGCACCACACCCTCTTTCCAGGATATAACGAGGAACTTATTGATTCCTACCTGGAAGAACGTATGGAAATTGCACAAGGTATTTCTTCCATGGTGCTCAGCTTGAGAAGGAAGGTTAATATCAAAGTAAGGCAACCGCTAAGTAAAATCATGATCCCACTGCTTGATGAAGAATTAGAAGATAAAATTGATGCAGTAAAAAATTTGATTTTAAACGAGGTAAATGTAAAAGAGGTAGAATATATTTCTGATGCATCCAATGTGCTGGTGAAAAAAATCAAACCAAATTTCAAGCAATTAGGGCCTAAATATGGTAAGATGATGAAAGCCATCAGCGGTAAGATTCAGGCACTGGAACAGGAAGATATTGCAAAATTTGAAAAAGAAGGCAACTTAAACCTTCAGATTGAAGACCAAAATATTCCCCTTACCCTGGATGATGTTGAAATCACATCAGAAGATATTCCCGGCTTGCTGGTAGCAAATGATGGAAAAATCACGGTGGCTCTTGATATTACGATTACAGATGATCTGAAAGATGAAGGAATTGCCCGTGAATTTATCAACAGGATTCAAAACATCAGGAAAGAAAGTAACTTTGATGTAACAGACAAAATCGATATCACCATTGAAAAACATGAAAAAATTATGTCTGCGATTGATAAATTCAAAGCATATATCAGCGCCCAAACACTGGCAAAATCAATTAATATCGTCGATAAATTCGAACAAAACACAGCATTTATCGTAGAATTGGATGATGAAATAAAAACAAAGATTAAAGTTGATAAGATTGAATAATTATTCACATTGTTAAGTGAAAAAATTTCCTATCTTTAGCTTAATTTAAATTTCAAGAATTATGGCGGAAAAGACCCGATACACAGATGAGGAGTTGGCGGAATTCAAAGAGATAATCATGAGGAAGCTTGAAAAGGCACAGCAGGATTATGATCTTTTGAAAAAGACCATTACCCATAGTGAAAGTAACGATACGCAGGATACATCGCCCACATTCAAAGTGTTGGAAGAAGGAGCAGCAACGCTTTCCAAGGAGGAAGCCGGAAGGCTGGCTCAACGCCAACAAAAGTTCATTCAGCACTTACAGGCTGCTTTAGTGCGTATTGAGAATAAAACCTATGGAATTTGCCGTGAAACCGGCAAATTAATCTCGAAAGAAAGACTTCGTGCTGTACCACATGCAACGCTCAGTATAGAAGCTAAGCAAAATCAGCGATAAAGATTGTTTACATAGCAAAAAAATGATTGAAGCCCAACTTCAATCATTTTTTTTATTTTAGCAGGTGAAAAGAAGCCATGTCAATACTTAAAAAATCTTCAATTCTTATCCTATTCATCCTGGTTTTGGACCAGGGACTTAAAATATGGGTGAAAACGCATATGATCCTTGGACAGGAACATCGCCTTATTGGAGATTGGTTCGTTATCCATTTTACCGAAAATAATGGAATGGCATTTGGCATGGAATTGTGGGGACCAACCGGAAAGGTAATACTTACTATTTTTAGAATTCTTGCCGTAATTGGTATCATCCTGTACATGCGAAAATCTATCCACTCAAAAGCTCCAGCGGGATATATTCTCTGTCTGGCAGCAATTACAGGAGGAGCACTGGGAAATATCATAGATAGCACTTTTTATGGCGTGATATTCGATGAGAGTTACTTTAATGTGGCCACTTTCTTGCCTCACGAGGGAGGCTATAGCTCCCTATTCAAAGGCAGGGTCGTTGATATGTTTTATTTCCCGGTATTTACCGGGCATTATCCGGAATGGTTCCCTTTTTGGGCAAATCAGCAATTTATCTTCTTCAGACCGGTATTCAATATTGCTGATATTGCTATTACAACTGGTGTTTTAACGATTCTTGTCTTTCAACGCAGATTCTTCCACCCATCCAACCATTCCGCTTAAGGATTTGAACGATAATTTAGCTTATTCAGGAAATTTTGTGCCACAAACTACACTTTATTTGAATTAATTCGTAAATTTAATTCCATAATCTACAAAAAGAGTCGTTTATGAACCACATCATTATTCCCATTGACTTTTCTAATGAATCCCTGTTTGGACTTGATTTGGCGATCATGTTATCTAAAAAAATGCCTAGCAAACTACAAATGGTTTATGTACAGAAGAAAAGTGCAGATTATTCCCCTGGAACAAAAGAGGAAGAATTTAGTTTTGCTGAAAAAAATTTTAAAAAGATAAAAGAGAAATATAGCAAGAAACTATACAATGGTTCAACCCTGTCTTATATTATAAAAACGGGAAGAATTTACAGGGAGGTGGTTCACCAGGCCGAATCTTTTAAAAAATCATTTGTTGTCACTTCAACTCATGGGGCATCCGGTTTTGAAAAATTCTTTATAGGCAGTAATACATTTAAAATCATCTCTGCTACCATCAAACCTGTGTTCTCAATTCGTCACACAAAGCCACCTACAAGAATCCGAAGAATAATACTACCACTCGATATTACCGTTGATACCAGGCAAAAGATTCCTTTCACTGCAGAAGTTGCTGCAGCCTTTAATGCAGTTGTCCATGTGATTGGAGTTTCTACTTCCCAGAGCGATGAAATTAAAAGGAAACTGTCGATGTATATCAATCAAACAGCTGAGTACCTGAAAAAACATGAAATTGAATGCAAAACGGATTTTATAACCGGAAGTAATATAACAGATATCACTATCGATTATGCGCATGAGCATCATGCCGATCTTATATCAATGATGACAGAACAACCGCATAATGTAAGTAATTTTGTTCTGGGTAATTATGCTCAACAAATGTTAAATAAAGCGGATATTCCTGTATTGAGTATATCACCTAAAGAGCTTCATGTAGCAGGGAATTTTGCTACTCAGGGATAAACGGCTTTTCTAAAGAGATGACAAAGGCTCCGGGGTATATCTTCCGGAGCTTTTCTTTTATCTTTATCGCAGATTCCTTTCTAAGCTGAGGCCCGACAATCAGTCTATAATATTGTGTCTCTCCAGGATTACTAATAATGACGGGTTCACTGCTTATCGTTTCCAATTCTTCTATCGCTTTTAATAAATTGGCAAGAGATTGGAAAGAGGCCACTTGCACTCCGTATCCTGATACCCTTACATTCTTAGCAGATACCTGGTAATAAGCATATGTTTGAGATGAAGTTTCAATTTCATCTATATTGCCCATAACTTCAATTTGCACTTTAGCAATTCCATCGTGGATAAAATCCAGCTCTTGCGCGGCAGAACGGGAAAGATCAATAATACGGCCTTCTACGAAGGGTCCCCTATCATTAATTCTTACTACAACCGTATTTTTATTCCCCAGGTGGGTCACTTTCACAATGCTTCCAAAGGGCAAAGAAAGATGCGCCGCAGTCATTTTCTGATGGAAATATTTCTCGCCACTGGCCGTTATCCTTCCTTCAAATTTATCAGCATAATAGGAAGCATATCCTGTTGTTTTTTGCCCGGAAACCGGAATTGACAAAAACAGGAGTGCAAATAAAAATACAACTTTCCATTTAATTGAACTCATCGTCATCATAAATTTCCCAGTAAGGAAACCCTTCATCATCTATGTCTTCTTCATATTCCCAACTGTATTTTTTTCTTTGGGGGCCTTCTCCCTTGTAGTACAATGCCAGAATCACTCCTGCAATTGCACCCATCAGATGAGATTCCCACGAAACTCTGGGAACCAGCGGGAAAATCCCCCACACCATACTTCCATACAAAAAGCTTACCAATAAACTAATTGCAGATAAGCGAACATCTCTGCGAACAATACCACTTACAAATAAAAATGCAGCAAAAGCATAAACGAGACCGCTGGCTCCGATATGCCAGGCCTGACGGGCCCCGAACCAAATCCAAAAATTAGAGAGAAAATAGCTCAGAAGAAAAACTTTCCACGCAATGTCTCTATAGAAATAAAAAAGCAAGCCTCCAAGTAGTATAAGAGGGACAGAATTGGCAGCTAAATGAGAAAAATCTCCATGTATAAGCGGAGCGGTAAGGATTCCTATTAGCCCTTCTGCTTTAAGAGGATGCAAACCCAGGAAGGTTAAGTCCAAATCTAAGACAACACTGGTAACATGTATTAACCAAAGTAAACCAACAAAAATAGAAGTGGGTATAAAACTTAAAATGAATCGTTTTTTATCCAGCTTTTGTTTTTCCATGAAGAAGAATTTTCTCTTATAACAAAGCTAAGGTTTTTTACGTTTGATTTTGCAATCAAGTCATCTTTGCCCTTTCCTGATTAAAAGAAAGCAGGCACCCCGAGAGATGCCTGCTTTATCAAATTTAGCTAGTATATTAATCAACAATTATTCGTTGCACCTGGTGTCGGTCTCCCTGTATTATCTCCAAAAGATAGATTCCCTTTGAAATGGAAGAAAGATCAAGCATTTCACGGTTTTCATCTGCTTTAATTATCAATACAGTCTTTCCAATTATATCTCTTAAAATAATATCCGACTGTTTCAGTTGTTCCGATTCAATCGTCAACAGTTCATGAACCGGATTGGGATAAACTTTTATGGCTTCCAGACCAATCTCATCTATGCCCGTGGCAACAGATAAAACAACAGTCTCTTCCACATTGCTATCCTCAACATCTAAAGTGCCATCAACAGAAGTATAGCCCGCCTTAGTTACAGAATATGCCATTCCTGCAGCAGGAATCACATCTTTGAACAAACTAACACCTGAAGCATCAGAATTTATCACTTTTTCATTAAAGTCGACCTCAGCGTCCTCAAGCAGGCCTCCATCATCATCTTTAACAATAAAGCTCACATCATACTTCTTAAGTTGCATGGTCTCACTTACGGTCTTGTTTTCGGTAACATCCACCGTACCTTCCAGGTTGTGATAGCCTTCCGCGACCAGGGTATAAGGCAAGTCAACTCCATAGCTTACAGCCTGGAAGATGGCCTCACCGGATGAACAGCTTTCATTAGTACCCGAGAAGGTGATGCTTGCATCTACCGGGTCTCCACTTTCCGAACAAGTGACTTTGAAAGTAACATCAAATTGAGCAATATCAAGCGTGATATCAGATTCAACGGCTGCATCTGTAACCGTAATTGTTCCTGTACTGTCAACATAGCCTGCCTTTTTCACAGTGAAAGGAATATCTGCAGCAGGGACAATACTTTCAAAAACTGTAACTCCTTCCGAATTGGTAAGCTGCTGGTTTCCATCGAGAGTTACTCTTGCATTTTCCAGCACATCAGAGTTATCACGAACTGTAAAGGTTACTTCGTATGTTATTAAATCCATGGATACATTTTCTGATACATTGGCTTCTTCTACTGTAAGCGTTCCATTGGAATCAAAATATCCTGCATTCGTTATAGTATAAGGTATGTCAGCAGCTGATGTAATTCCTTCAAAGATGGCTTGTCCATTGGCATCCGTTGTAATATCTGTACTATTGAAGTTCACATTTGCCCCTTCCAGCGGATCCGTTCCATCATCTACAACAAAAGTTACCTTGTAAGTCGCCTGACCAGGAGTCATCGTAATATTTTCAACCATATCAGCGGTGACATCCAAACTACCGGTAACATTATCAAATCCGGCTTTCCTTATGGTATAGGGTATTGCTGCACCAGATTCAACAACAAAAGAAGATAAGCCTGTCGCATCTGTCAGCTTTTCCTGTCCGGCAAACTCCA